>JAAYVR010000256.1 GCA_012517065.1 Verrucomicrobiota bacterium
TGTCATTGCCGAGTTGTTCAGCTTGGTGATCAGGGTGAGATACGCAGTGGAAGGGGCGTTCGTGTCGGCTGAACAGGCGTTGTCGCGTCATATCTGGAGTTTCCGAGGACTGTTTTGAGGGGTTGGCATGGGTTTGGCGCTGGGTGAACAAATAGAGTGACAGACACGATATTGTGGCGGCCGGGTTGGACCGGGCTGGGCGGGCATTGTGGCGTCATGAGCGAGGTTTCCGGGGATCGTCGTGAGGGGTTGGTGCGCTTTGGCGCGTGCAGAGCAAATAGAGTGACAGACACGTTATTCCATTGGTCCATGGTCCTCGCTCGGGTTGGCATTTGGACATGGTTCGCCGGCCGATTTCTTCTTCAACCCAAGGTTGCCGGAATCGGTGGGGATCGACCCAGACACGCAAGTGTCAGGAGCGTTTTTCCCCAGATGCAGCAGGATGTGAATTGGGTGCGCTATGGCGCGCGAAGGTGTGGGCGCACAGCTTCACGCCACAGCGCGTAACCCTTCGCATTCATGTGCAGCCTGTCAGAAACAAACAACTCGGGTCTCGGCTGACCATTGGGGCCCAACATGCGTGGAAAAACGTCGATGAAATCAATTCGATGCCGGCGGCAATAATCGGCGATCAGCGCGTTTGCCTTTCTTACTTTGTCCACTTGTGCCCAGCGGGCCGGATTTGGCGCAATGGAGATGTAACTGATCCGCGCGTTTGGGCAGTGGGACTTGATTTTGCGCACCAGAGCGACGAAATCGCCAAAGACGATTTCGGGGCTTTTGCCGGCGTTGATATCGTTGCTGCCGGCGTAAATCACTATTTGCGACGGGCGGTAGGGTGTGATTATCCGGTCGGCGTAATGGACGACATCAGCCAGTTGGCACCCTCCAAATCCACGGTTTAGCACGTAGTACTCGGGGAAATCCAGTTCGAGAGTTTTCCAGAGCCTGATGCTGGAACTGCCGGTGAAGACAATCGCGTCCGGGGGCGGCGGCGCGATTCTGTCGGTTTTCTCGAAACTGGCGATGTCTTTTTCCCAAACTGAAGAATCATGAGTGGCGAGTGAATTTGGATAGTGTGTATGTTGACATCCAACGACCGTCAGTAACATCAGTCCAAACACCCATGCATCTTGTCCAAGCGCAGTCATAAACTTTGCGAAGCTTTACCTGAAACCAACCATACGTGCTGAGACCAACCATGGGTGCGGCACCGCTGGCGCCCCACTGGTGGCGGCCAGGCCCGACACCTTGCTTGCCTTGACAAGATGTGCCGGCTTCACGGACAGTCTAATCGGAGAATCTCGCCGACCAACCCTCCTGCAACACCGATTCCATCAATCCGGTGAGGTTTCCGGGTGCGCAAGTATTGCCGAGCCTCTCGAAGACATCTGACTTGCAGACTGTCTTGGTGGGGAATAGATAGTAGGACAAATCGTGGCACATCGATGCTGACAGCAAAGATGCTGTCACGATGCGAGCATCCTTCTCCAGCCTTTCGCGACGACACGGCTGTACGCGTTATTGTCCCAGACGGCGCCGCACCAAAACAAAGACCATCAAAGCCAATCCGGCGGCCAGTGGCAGAGCATGCGGTTCAGGCACGACCTGGTACTCGCCGATTATTGCGCCGGCATTTGCGCTGAAGCCCGCCAGAATGTTGCCAGTCTTGCCTGGAGATGGCAGTGAGTAGCCTGACAAATCCAGAGCGGCTGTTCCAGTGAAAGCTGGATTTGAAAGGGTGAAGATCTGCTTCTGCGGCTCCCCAGAGTCATTTTCATGCAAGTTTAGATCGACGGCTGTGCCACTGTAATTATCCACCGTCCACAAAGTGTAGGTAACACCACTAAGCGCAGGCTGCAAAGTGCTTGGTGAAAGATTATAAAAGTTCCCCAAAGGTTCTTCGGAAGTGAAAAACTCCAATAGCGTCACTCCATCATATGTGGTGGTACCAGAGTCTTCCGCCGTGGGGTACTCGCGCGTAGCGGTTATCGTTACTGCGCTGGGATTGCTCGTATCAACTTTCAGAAGGAACGATGAGCCATGCGTGATGGCCTCGCATGCGAAGGCGATAAGAAAAGCAGCAACTACTCGGACCTCTCCTCTGAACACAGCTTTGTTATTCATGTTGTTCTACCCCAGAACGGCTCACGAACGGTTCACGGCTCACCATCTGTGCTCAGTCTCCACAGCCCCGCGCGCTCGGTCAAGGAAAAATACTCTGCCTCGAACGTTTCCGGGCCAAGACGATTTCTCGGGTTTGACTTTCTCGGGTTTGGCGGCACGTTTGAGTGCTTTTCTGCTTCGTGTGTAGAAGAATGCTATGACCGGCCCATTAATACTTGTGGTGGAGGAGGAGCCGTGGGTGGCCGCCGAGATATGTGGCAAACTTCAAGATTTGGGCTGCGAAGTAATTGGCTGCGCGCACAGCCGCAAGGAAGCGCTGGAGAAAATAGAAAAACGTCGGCCTGACATCTTGTTTCTTGGGATTGAGTTTGCCGATCCAATCCGTCGGAGGGCGCTGACCGGTGCGATTCATGGCAAATGGCGTTTGCCTGTGATTCTTGTAGTAGAAGAGCCTGACATGTCTGGTTCGGCTGTTGGCGGCGAGGTGGGAGACATCGGATGTGTTCGGTGGCCGCTGGACGCCAGGGAAGTGCGGAAATGCATTGCACGGGTGTTGAGGAAGCACGCCGAAGGGAGACAGATTGGTGAACCAAGCGAATGGTTTCGTGAAGCGCTCACAAGCATCAGCGACGCAGTGATTTCGACCGATTATGCCGGACTCATCGTGTTCATCAATGCGAGTGCGGAAGCATTGACGGGGTGGGTGGCTCGAGATGCCCACGGAAAACCAATAGAAGAGGTGTTCAGCATCATTGACGAAGACAAGGGTCGCCCTCTCAATCGCATTGTCAGGCGTGTGATGCGTGGCAAGTGCGCAATCGCTCTGACAAGCCCGTTGGTGCTAAAGGCCAGGAACGGTTTGAAAGTACCTGTTGAGGGCAGCGTAGCGCCGATCATTCGCCCAGGTTGCAAGGCTGCCGGTGTGGTGGCGGTGTTCCACGATGCGACCGAAAAACGCAAGGCGCATGAAACGCTGCAGGAAAGCGAGGAGAAGTTTCGTCGCGTGGCCGAAAGCGCTACTGACGCCATTCTGACGGCGGATGCGGCTGGCAGAATCACCTTCTGGAACAGTGGGGCAGAGAGGGTATTTGGATACCGCGCTGATGAAATCGTCGGTCAACCGTTATGGAAGCTGGCCCCGGAACGGTTTCGCGCCCAGCACATGGATGCCTATTCACGGGCACTCATCGCAGGAAAGTTGAAGTCAAATCAATACCCGCGCGAGACGGTGGGATTAAGAAAGGACGGCAACGAAATCGCGATCGAACTCTCGATGTCTGTATGGCAACTTTCGGGTGCCTTCTATTGCACGGCCATCGTGCGTGACATCAGCGACCGGAAAAGGTCCGAGCTTGCCTTGTTGGAAAGCAGGATTGCGCTCCAGAAATCGCACGACGAACTCGAACTCCGCGTCGAACAGCGAACGAGCGAACTCAGGAAGGCGGTCTGGCGGCTTGAACAAGAAGTTGCAAGCCGCGCCATGCTCGAGGCGGAGCTGCGGATGTCGGAGGGACGTTACCGCACTCTTTTTGCTGCGGCGCCGGCGGGGATTGCGGTTACGAATGTCGAGGGCGAGATTCTCGATGCCAATGCGGCCTTGTGCGAGATGCTCGGGATCGAGCTCGCCGGAGTCAGGGAGATGAACATCTGTTCGTTCTATGCGAACGTGGCGGACAGGCGGCGGCTTCTCAAGCGGGTCAGAAGGGAAGGAATAGTTGAGGATTTTGAGACCCGGTTGCAGCGCCGGAACGGCACCGAGTTTTCGGCGTCTTTGCGCCTCAGTTCAATTCGGATGGGACAACAAGAACTGCTGCTGACGATTGTAACAGATATCACTCACAAACAAGCAGCAGAGCGGCATATCCAGGGCATTGCAGAGCTTCACGAGCTTTTTCTCTCGAGGAAATCTCGAAGCGAGTATCTTCAAGCAGTCGCAAGGTTTCTCCGTGACTGGTCAGGGTGCGCTTGCGCCGGCATTCGGCTTTTGGATGGGAAGGGGTGCATGCCGTTTGTTGCGTCTGTGGGATACGGCTTGAAGTTTTTACGGGAAGAAAACCAAATGAACCTCGAGACTGATGCGTGTCAATGCTTGAAGGCGGTTGCGGGGAGACCCATTGACGGCGAAGTTCCGCTGGTCAGGACCACCGGCTGTTTTTTGCGGCACAAACTTGCTGATCTGATTGCTCATGGGATGCCTGACGGGCGCGATCCGAATTCATTGCCATGCGTCAGGGAACGGTACGACAGCCTTGTCCAAGCGCCCATTTACTACCGCGGGCGCCTTGTGGGGACAATCCAGATGGCTGATCGGAGAAACAGACAGTTTGCGGTTGAAACCATGCATTTTCTTGAATCGGTTGCGCCTCTGGTGGGCGAAGTTTTGCATCGGTTTGAGGTCGAAGAGGAACTCCGGAAAAGCGAGGCCCGCTTCCGATCAATGTTCAATCGGCACAAAGCAATAATGTTGCTGATAGACCCTGAGTCAGGCGCGATTGTCGAAGCCAACCAGGCGGCTGCCCAGTTTTACGGCTACAAGAGGAATCAGCTTTGCGCGATGAACATCCGAGACCTGCTTGATCAGGAGGCCGACAGCGACGGTTTCCGGAGCGATCACGGGCGGGGCGTTACGCCGCCGTCTTTCAGTGTGGTCCACAAGGTGGCGGGGGGCAGTGCCCGTGTCGTAGAAGTTCACTCAACACCGATCAGCGTTGGGGAACGCACGCTCAACTTTGCAGTAATACATGACATTACCGAGCGACGGCAGCTCGAGCGGCAGGTGCTAGATGCGAGCGACCAAGAGCGCCAGCGCATAGGACGTGACCTGCACGACTCACTCGGGGGCAGCTTGGGCGGACTAGCAATGGTCGCCATGGCCCTTGCGCAGACCCTTTCCGAGGCGCCGCCTGAGCATTCGGCAATGGCAAGGGAGATTGTTGATGGCATCAACGACACTCTCAGGCAGGCGCGATCGATCGCTCGCGGTTTGTGTCCTGTTGGGTTGAGCGCGTGCGGTTTTGTTGCGGGCTTGCAGGATTTGGCTCGCAACGTGCAGCAAAGACATGCCATACCTTGTCTGGTTCGAGTTTCAGGCGAGATTGTCGTGAATGACGATTCCGTTGCCTCCCATTTGTTCCAAATCATCGGCGAATCGGTGAACAACGCGATTCGCCATAGCGGAGCGAAGAAGATTGAAATACGAGTGCGACAACGCGGCCAACAAATTGCGGTCGAAGTGCAAGACGACGGGATAGGTCTCCCCAAGAACGTCGAACATTCGTCGGGGATGGGGCTCCGCATAATGCGATATCGGGCGGACATCCTAGGAGCAAGACTGGTGTTTCGATCGCCGCGGAAGGGCGGGACTGTTGTCTCATGCTTGCTGCGAGTGTCGCCTCGGGAAAGCAAGGTATAGTCACATGAAAGAACAAATTGTGAAACACTACTCCGCATCGAATAAGGCCCGCGTTTTTTTGGTGGACGACCATCCGATTGTCCGGCGCGGTATTCAATTGTTGGTCGGATTGGAAAGAGACCTGATCATATGCGGACAGGCAGAAAGCGCGCCTGAGGCGCTTGAACAGATTCGCAGGCTCGAGCCCGATCTGGCGGTGGTTGACCTCGCATTGAAAGAAAGCAGTGGAATAGATCTCATCAAGGACCTCCGGGTGCAATGTCCAAAGGTCAAGATTCTGGTCTTCACGATGCACGACGAACCCCTGTACGCGGAGCGCGTTCTGAAAGCAGGCGCACATGGCTACGTCACCAAGGAAGAAGGCAGTGACAAGGCCATCGAAGCCATCCGGAGTGTTCTCGACGGGAAACCGTATCTGAGTGGGCGGCTTGCAAACCACATGCTCGAAGGTCTCACTGGTTTTTCAAAGACGAAATCGGCTGGCGGCCTCGAGTCATTGAGCGACCGCGAACTTGAAGTTCTGGATTTGGTTGGACGCGGTTTGAGTTCGAAAGACATTGCTCAACGGCTCAAGATAAGCGTCAAGACAGTCGAGTCCCATCGCGAACATATCAAAGCAAAACTTGGGCTTCGTGGCGCCAATGAGCTGGTGCAGTATGCATTCAAGTGGGTCAACCGCCAGCAGAGGATATAAGCTGTCGAGGCGGCGCATGAGACCGGCGAGAAGTTCGGATGCCAACCCGGAAACCTCACCCCCTGACCGGCCCAAGACACCCAAAGCTTCACGCCGGTGAGATTCCCGGGCTGACGGGTGGTTGATTCGGGGTTTCCCCTACGCAATTCCCAGAGTATCCCCGATTGTGATCGGGATGGTTGCGGACTATGTATGGGGCGAATGCAAAACAGGCCTGTGCATAGCCAGCAAAACACGGAGTTGAGCAGGTTAACGGCGATTCTGGCGGTCGGAATATGCTTAACGGTTCTCATGGCAGTGCTCATGAACCGCGCTGGCAGTGGCATCAGAGACTCTTCAGCCCATCCTCGAGCAGCAGCCGCTCCTGAAACAGAATTGGCCGGAGCAACAGCACCGGTCAGTCCTCCCACAGATGAATCACGATCGGCAGAGGCGATCAGACAGGCGCCAAGCCGGGCGCAGCCCAAAGCTCCGCGCGGGGATCGATACGGCATGGAAGCGGCAGGGCTCCAACTCATCGCGCAGGGGGCGCTCTTGCACTTCAGATATAAGATTGTGGACCCACTCAAAGCGGGAGAGGTGGGGCTCGAAGGCGGTCCTGCTTACATCGTGGATTCCAAAGGGCGAAAGTTCTCGTCGCGGACGGTTCCAGCCACCGGCAGCGCATTTGCGGCACGCCACCTGAACAGAGCAGGCAGTGCGCACTCCACATTCTTTCCAAACCTGGGCGGCCTCAAAAAGGGCGACCTTGTCACTGTGGTCATAGGCAAGTTCCGCGCCGACAATGTGAAGATCGAATGAGAACACCTCATACGAGTTTCCCCGACAAGAGATTGCGAGCAACCCCGATTGTTGGAATTCAGTGTGATGGTGTACATATGAGGCTTGCGGCGGAATGCTTTGACGAGACAGCGCCGGATCGCGCTGCGAAGAACAACCAGTTCAATCGTTGTTGAGCCAATGAAGCCACGAAACAGCGAATAGTCAGCTTAGTCATGTCGAGATTCACAAAAGCAATCGCGGTGGCAGTCCTCATCATGACGGTGGGTCTGCACTGGGCTTTTCTGCAATCTCTCGCATGGGCGACAATGTTCGTTCGATATTCTCAGCAAACCACGGTCAAGATTGCTCTCATTCAGACTTTCGACGGGAAACATCCATGCGCCCTTTGTGAATTCGTGGGCGAGGGCACTACTGAAAGCAAGAAATCAAAAGATAAGAAACTGGAAGTAAAGAAGCTCGAGTTGTTGATCGAGCCATCATCAGCGTATCAATTTCGCCCCAGGCAGCCTGTTTTGTTGGACTCATTCCCGGCTGTCCATCTCGGTCGCCAAGAGGAACCGCCCACCCCGCCTCCTCGCTTTGCCTGAGCGGCCCCGCCGCTCTCGAGGCAGGCCCTTCACCATCTATTACGACCGGTTGTGCGCTTTGGAGCCGGTCAGTGGCTGAAGGTTGGATTCCAAGGCCAAATAAGCTGTGCCAATAATCACCCCTCGAGCCGAGGGGCTAATCGAAGTGGCACAAAACCCAAACAGACCGAGAAACATGTCAATTACTAAACGCAATCATGCAGGCTTTACTTTGATCGAGTTGTTGGTGGTCCTGTTGATCACCGGCATTCTGGCGGGCTTGCTTCTCCCTGCGATCGTCAACGCCGGAGTGAAAGCAAAACAGGTGCAATGCCTAAATCAACTCCGGCAAATCGGGCTCGCCACCGGGATGTACGCAGACGACAACTCAGGGGTGATTCCCCGGAGCACTCATTCGGCAACCGCTTATGGCCAACTGCCGTGGGCATACGCATTGGCGCCTTACATTACAGGAAGCGTTCTTGTGCCTGGTGACATTCGCTGGACCAACCTTTTCAACGGGCTCTATCGATGCCCGGTTGACCGAAGAAGAAACAACAACTGGAGCTACGGGAAGAATGTCTATCCCGAGTTGTCCGCTGCTGAAACTGGTGGTCCAACGTGGCCAACGTTGCATTCCATTCCGAACCCGGCCGGCACGGTTCTGTTTGCTGAAAAACTCGGCGGCTCGATGGCGGACCATTTCATGGCGCATTTTTGGCCTGATGGCGGCGAGCCGGAAGTCGATCGTTCAAGGCACGGACCGAACTCGAACTACGGTTTCTGCGATGGCCACGTTGCAAACTACAAATTTGAACTCACCTATGATGCCGGGCACGGCATCAACCGTTGGAACCCGGACACTGCCCGCTGATGGTCACAAGAACGACACTGTTCCAACGCTCAACCACTCCCAAAAACATGAAACTCTCCAATTTGCGTCAAGTATCTGGTCTCAGTCTGTTTTCGATTGTTCTCTGTCTTGCCAATCTCGATTCGGCAGGCCAGGAAATCATTGTCCGTCCATCCCGCGGGGGCGGCATGGATACCAACGCGCCAATGATCCACGTGGACGTTTTCTACGATTACAAGGCCAACAAGATGCATGCCAACGTGGACACGAGCCACGGTGTCCCGCACATGCTGCCTCTGCCTGTTGGCTATTCTTTTGCCGCAAGCTCGAACTACTCTGTGCTGAGCGGCAAGGCTTACAGCCTTCAATACGCATGGAACCCTGGCGGCGTATTTGCGCCACCCGCCAACGCTGCTGTCTGGATCGAATGTATAAACGCCTCGCCCGGGCTCGAAAACTATGACGGCCCCGGCAACAAGAATGAGAGTCCGCCGCGCCCCTACACGCCGATACTGGGCACGGCTGGCTCACCCAAACTCTGGCGTTGGTACGGGCGCATGGCCCACAATGCTTACGCAATCCTGAATCCAACCAATTCGATTCTCACAGCCACATACAGGGTTTTCTTCGGCGACGAAATCACCGGCGCCCGCGACGCTTTCCTCGAATACGCAGATGCCATCGTCACACTCACATGGACCGTTGACCCGGTCCCGGAACCGTTGGTTTTTCGTTTTGGCGCAGTTAGCGATGCCGAAGGCTCGTCTCTTTCGATGCTCAACGCCGACGCCTTTACAGCAAAGTCCGGGTACGCCGTGAACATGGCGGAGGTGAGCATGGGCTCTCAGACGTCGCGTTTCGGTTGCGAAATCCCAATGATTGCATTGCCTGCCACTGAGAGCAACGGCGGACCGGAGCCCGGGCACGCCGCCCTGGGTGCTTGCCTCGAGTTGGAACTTCTTTCATTGGACGGGCCCGCCGGCGGCCGCTTGAGCTTTTGTGAGCCTGGACAACAGGAGCCACGTTTTGAGATTGCGGCGGGTGGCGTGAATGGCCGACAGCGCATCCAACTTAGCGACAACGACGCAAGGCCGGGCGCCGATCCATACGGTCGGAACGAAGGACGCCGGTTCACCGCCGATCGCGCAGGACTTTATCGGCTTGGGTTTCGAGTGGTGGACGTTTCTGCAAACGGGGCAAATGGAGAACCGCTCCACTCGCCTTCCGAGGTCTATCACGTGTATCTCCAAGCTGGCCTTACGGCAAATTCAATTGTTCGCGATGGCACTGCTGCAATCACGAAGTTTGTTGGCACGCCCAACGCGAACTTTTATCTGGAACGAACCGCCGGGTTCGAAGGGGCAGGCGCATGGCAGGTCGTAGCCGGGCCATTGAAAGGCATGAGCAGGCTGCAGAAGCTCGTTGATCTGAATGCTGACGGCGCAACGTATTTCTACAGATTGCGAATGAGTGTGCCCTGAGCAACTGGTGGACGTACAAACCTTTGAAACACGCCTTATGAAGAGCCAGAAGAAACCATATTCGATCGCTTTATTCGTTGTCTGCGCAACGGTCTTGGGACTTTTTTACTGGCGCTACGCCGGGGGTAGCACAGCCGGATTGCCAGAAAAAAAGGTTCTCTATTATCAGGACTCGATGCATCCATGGGTGAAATCGGACCGCCCGGGCAAGTGCACCATATGTGCTATGGACCTCACGCCCATTCTTGAAGGGCAGCAAGGCTTCGGGGCCGCAGAGGAAATTGTCACCATGCCCAAGACCGGCGTCACGGTCGCAAACGTGCAAACCGAGGAAGCAAGAACACGGACACTGACGCGCACGTTGCGTGTCGCCGGAACACTCGAGGCGGATAGCACTCGAAAGACAATTCTCGCGGCACCGGCGGCAGGCCGGATTGACAATGTTCGGGTGGCTTCTGCGGGTGTTGACGTCAGCGCAGGCCAGGTTCTAGCGACATTGTACAGCCCTGAACTCACCTTCCAAACGAGGCGTTACATCTTCCGAGACAGAATAACTGAGCAGTCAGGACAGTCTATGCCCATGCCAGGGGCCATTCTCGGTAGTACAAGGCAGATGCAAGCTTCGGGAGAGACATCGCGAACTCGTCCTTTGCCAGTCACCGAAAAGCCAAACAGCGATCCGTTTTACAACGACCTCCTGGCGACTCATTCAGGGACAGTAACGGAAAGAAGAGTCTTCGACGGTCAATACGTCTCGGAAGGCGATCTGCTGTTTGCGATTGTTGACTGTTCGGTTCTTTGGTTTCGATTTGACGTTTATGAACAGCAATTGCCATGGCTCGCCCCGGGCCAACGATTGGAAGTAACAATTCCGTCAATACCCGGCAAAGCGTTTGATGCGACCATTGCAGTAATCGAACCGATCCTTGACCAGAGCACCCGCACCGTCAAGGTCCGGGCCGACGTTGAGAACCCGGCTGTTGGTGATCCTGGCCAGCAGCAGCGTCTCCTCCGTATCGGAATGTACGCAGATGGGAGTCTGAGTGTTCGCGCAGCAGATGTTCTCACAGTCCCGCGAAGCGCCGTCTTGTTCCCGGGAAGCCATGCTTATGTCTATGTCGCCAAAGCCCCGGGCGCATACGAAATGCGTCAGGTTGAACTTGGCCGCCAGGGGGATGAGCATTGGGAAGTGTTGAAAGGAGTCGAGGAAGGCGAACACGTGGTTGTTACCGGCAACGTGTTGATCGATTCCCAGGCCCAGCTCGTCCGCGGCAACGTTCCGGAATTGAAACAACCAGCCGCGGATTCCGCCCGCCAGGCCGAGTCCGATTCTGAGCCGGCCATTGTTCTCAGTGAGACCCAATACAATGCTGTGGGAAGATTCCTCGAGGTGGCGGACGGCATAAGTGCCGCTCTGGCAGCAGACAATGTTGCACAGCTTGAACAGCACGCAAAGATGTTGGGAACGGCAGCATCCTCCCTGGGCGCGGCTTTCTCGGCTGATCACCCATGGCACGCACTCGTTGAAAGCGCCGTGTCATCCTCGAAGTGGCCGAGCATCGTTGATCTGGACGCTGCGCGCAAAGTGTTTCTGCCCTTCAGCACAAACGTCGTCGAGTTGGTCCAGTCCCTGCGCTCCGAAGACGCAAGGTTCGCTTCGCTCAAAGTATTCTTCTGTCCGATGGCGCCGAAACCTGGCGTGTGGTTCCAGGCAAAAGGGCCACTTCGTAATCCATATTACGGCGCCAAAATGCTCTATTGCGGTGAAGAAGTGACTGCGCCGGCCGCGCGAACGCGCAATCAGGCACCTGCGAAGCAATCGCCGGCATCACCGCCGACACTGGCCTCAGCACATGCACACGCCTCTGCACATGGAGCCACAAATGCGCCAGCAGGAGCCCCTGCGCCGGCAGCCAAGGGGTTGTCAGTGAAACCAAACATTTCGAGCCGGACCGACTCAACCCTGGCAGGTCAAGGCCGGCCACCAACCAGCTCTCAGTTGCGCGCAATCGAGGAGTTCATTGGCAGCGCCGACGCGCTCGCGCGCGGTCTGGCCTCGGATGACCTTGGCGAATACAACAAGCAGTCAGTCCGAATGACATCGGCTCTGGCGGCGCTTCAGAAGGAGTTTCAGGGGCAACAGCGCCTGACTGCTCTGATTCGCCAGCTCTCCGCTTTGAGCCGGAGTGGTGCACCAAAGACAATCGATGACGCTCGCAAGCGGTTTGTGCACGTGAGCGCGAGCACCGTCGAACTGGCAAAGCAGATGCGCAGCCAATCCGGGCTGTCGCTCAAGTACAAGGTTTTCCATTGTCCGATGGCTCCGCAACCTGGATTGTGGCTGCAGGTGGATGGTCCTTTGCGGAACCCATACTATGGTGCTGCAATGTTGACCTGCGGTGAGGAGGTCGTCCAGTGAGACGATTCGCACAAGATAGAATCTGGCAATTGCTATGCGCAGACGATGCTGTCTTTGCGCAGCCGCGACTGGTTTTCAAAGAAAGGATTTCGCCAGCAAGGTAGGAGCCAGTGACTGAAGAATTTGAAGGCAATGACGTTGAACGACCGGGGTGATTTGCGATGGCTGCGCAGATTCGCCGAGATAGCAGTGAAGAATTGTTATGATTAACCGCTTGATTGAATGGTCGCTGAGAAACCGATTTCTTGTCGTATGTGGCGCCTTGTTTCTCGTGGCATGGGGTTTTCGCGCTCTGTACAAAACGCCGGTCGATGCAATCCCGGATTTGAGTGAGAATCAGGTCATAGTGTTTGCCGACTGGCCGGGGCGCAGCCCTCGAGAAGTCGAGGATCAGGTGACCTATCCACTTTCAGTTAATCTCCAGGGATTGACCGGGGTCAAAACTGTCCGCGCCTCCTCGATGTTCGGTTTTTCATTCATCACGGTGATTTTTGATGAGGGGGTGGACAATTACTTTGCCCGGGCGCGGGTGCTGGAACGGCTTAACTTTGTCGGGGACATTCTTCCCGCTGGGGTGGTGCCGCGGATTGGCCCGGACGCCACCGGGCTGGGATGGGTTTACCAGTATTATCTGGATGTTGATCCTGGCAAATCGCCCAAGGGTGGCTACGACCTGTCCCAGCTCCGGTCTGTCCAGGATTGGTTCGTGCGATATCAACTCAACTCTGTTCAAGGAGTCGCCGAGGTTGGAAGCGTGGGCGGATTCATTCGGCAGTACCAGATCGAGGTTTCGCCGAACAAGATGCGTGTTCTCGGCGTTTCCTTGCAGCAGGTGTTGGAAGCGGTCAGTCAAAACAACCTCAATGTTGGCGGCAAGGTGATCGAGGAGAACGGGATGGAATTTGTCGTTCGCGGCGTTGGGCTGGTTGAGTCTGTGGCAGACCTCGAGAGCGTGGTGCTCAAAGAAAGCAACGGGGTGCCTGTCTATCTCCGGGATGTTGCAGCAATTCAGATAGGCGGCGAGTTCAGGCGCGGCGCTTTGGATGTCAACGGACGCGAAGTTGTGGGTGGCGTTGTCGTGATGCGCACGGGCGAGAATGGCCTTGCTGTCATCAAACGGGTCAAGGAGAAAATCGCTCAAATCAGTCCGAGTCTGCCACCTGGCGTGAGCATCAAGCCGTTCTACGATCGCAGCACGCTCATTGAACGGTCAATCGGCACTCTCAAGCGGGCTCTGACCGAGGAGATCATCCTGGTTGCGCTGGCGCATGTGGTGTTTCTGTGGCATTTCCGGAGCATTTTGATTGTTACACTGCCGTTGCCCATATCGATTTTGATCTCTTTCATTCTCATGAAAGAGTTCGGGATCACGTCGAACATCATGTCGTTGAGCGGCATCGCGATAGCAATCGGGGTGCTTGTTGACGCTGGGATAGTGATGGCTGAAAACGTTATCCGCCATTGCGAACGCATCGAGGCAGAACGCGGTAATCGTCGTATTTCAAGCCAGGAAGTGTGGCAGGTTACCTTGAGAGCCGCGCAGCAGGTGGGCAGGCCGATCTTTTTTGCAATGGTCATTATAATACTCGCTTTCGTGCCGGTTTTCACTCTGCATGCGGAGGAGGGCAAGCTGTTTCGCCCTTTGGCATTCACAAAGACGTTCGCCACGATTGGTGCTACGCTCTTTGCGGTGACCATTGTGCCGGTGTTGTGCACATTTTGGGTGCGTGGCCCCTTCCGCCGAGAGGAGGACAACCCAGTAATGAAAAGGCTGCTGAGGCTTTACGACCCTGTATTGGACTGGGCGTTGTCTCACCGCAGAGCTGTTGTTGGAACGGCTGCAGGTTTGCTAACGCTGGCCTTGTTGCTTGCTTTTGGTTTGCCTAGACCTGTTATACGGACACTGGAATCCTTGCGGATGGACGGGATCGCACGTGCTGCAAGCGGCATGGGCAGCGAGTTTATGCCCACGCTCAATGAGGGAAGCTTGTTATTCATGCCGGTTTTGTTGCCGAGCACTTCGATCACCGAGATCAAACGGCTCATCGCGTGGCAGGATAAAGTCATCAAGCAGGTGCCCGAAGTCGTCTCGGCCGCCGGCAAACTGGGACGAGCTGAAACTGCCACAGACCCGGCCCCGGTGGAAATGATCGAAACAACAATCGAGCTCAAACCTGAGTCGGAGTGGAGGCCGGGAATGACGAAAGCAAAACTTGTCGCCGAACTCACTGAGAAGCTGAGCCAGGCGCCGGGATTTGTCCCTGGTTTCCTTCATCCTATTGAAGGTAGAATTCTCATGCTCAGCACTGGCATTCGCGCGCAAGTGGGTGTCAAGATTCTCGGCGACAACCTTGACGCGCTGCAAGCCAAGGCGCTCGAGGTCGAGAAGGTCATTCAGGCAATTCCGGGAGCTGCTGGTGTCGCAGCGTCCCGCTCGCAGGGCAAACCGTATCTTGAAATTCAAGTTGACCGGGCTGCGATGGCGCGTTACGGCCTGCGCGCCCAAGATGTCATGGACGTCGTGGAAACCGGGTTGGGAGGCAAAAACGTGAGCACAACAATCGAAGGCCGCAACAGGTTTCCCATCCAGGTAAGATATCAGCGCGACGCGCGCGATGACATCGAAAGATTGGCTGACACTCTTGTGTTTTCTCCGTCAGGCAGGATCATTCCTCTCGGCCTTGTTGCAGGAATCAAACGTGTCATCGGCCCAAGCGAAATTGCCAGTGAAAACGGCCGACTGCGCGCATTTGTTCAGGCCAATGTCCAGGGCCGCGATCTGGGTGGTTTTGTGCGCGAAGCGCAGGAACGGGTCGCCCGGGCGATCAAGCTGGAACCGGGCATGACCATCGAGTGGAGCGGCCAGTACGAGAATCAGCTCCGCGCCCAACGTACGTTGCAAGTTATCGTTCCCACGGTCCTGGCGATCATATTCATTTTGCTTTACGTCGTTTACCGCTCGGCAAAGGAAGCCGCGCACGTGATTCTTGCTGTCCCTTTTGCACTGACTGGCGGTGTGTTCCTCCAGTACCTCTTGGGCTACAACTTCAGTGTGGCAGTGTGGGTTGGGTATATCGCACTGTTCGGCACTGCAATCGAGACAGGCATCGTAATGGTGGTTTACCTGGAGGAATCCCTCAGACAAAAACAAACTCAGCGCGCCGGGGCGTTCAATCACGCAGACCTCATTCAGGCAGTCAAGGACGGCGCCAGGCTCAGGCTCCGCCCTAAGGTCATGACGGCTTCGACGACAGTCGCCAGTCTTCTGCCAATCATGTGGATGACAAGCACGGGCTCTGAAGTTATGCGCCCCCTGGCAGCTCCTGTGATCGGAGGAATGTTCAGCAGCTTCATCCATATCCTTATTGTTACCCCTGTCTTGTTCGCATGGCTTCGCGAACGGGAACTTAATCTCAAACCTGCGCGGTCTCGCAAGAAAGTGCACCGAGCCCAAGCCAGCCTCGCGAGCCAACCGGTTCAATGACGCATGCAAACCGTCATCTGTGAATAATGTCATGATGAATCCCGCTGTTGCATTCTTTTCCCTGGCTCTGTTCGTTGGCATGACTTCGACGTCGGTTTTGCCGCAGAACTACGTTTTCCCAAAACTGGGTGGCGCCCAGATCTCGGCCGAAATGATCCACATCGACATCTACTATGATAAAGAATCGAACCGGCTTCTCGCCAACGTGGACGATAGCTACGGCACTCCGCAACTGCGCCCCATCAATCCGGGCGAAGCTTTCGATCCAACTTCCAGCTACGCTGTGCTAAGCGGAAAAGCTTACAATGCGCAATATGGGTGGAACGCCGGTGGTTTCTTTGAGATTCCTTCAGGCGCAGCCATTTGGATCGAGTTGATTGATGGTTCACCCGAGCTTGAAACCTATGAAGGCTGGGGCCGACTCGGCGCTCACACGCCGATCTTCGGCACCGCCGGTTCATCCCGAAAATGGAAATGGAGCGGCGTCATGGCCCACAACACTTACGCCGTGCGCAACCCGCGCACAGACCTCTATTTCGCGGAGTATCACATCTACTTTGGGGATGCCGAGACCGGATCCCAAGCGGGCTTCGAGCAGTACGGCGATGCAACCGTGCATTTGAGATGGGCTGCTGCACCAGCCGAAGTGCCCTTTGTATTCGAGTTGGGCGCATCAGCACCTCGTGAAGGTGCAGCGTTGTCGCTTCTAAACGCTTCGGATGTCACCGCTGATTCAGGACTGTCCTTGAACCTCAGGGCGACCGAGACTCGCAGATACGAGCGGCGGGTAACAATGCATTCCGTGCCGGCTACTGCCGAGAATGGCGGTCCTGCAGATCAGCACGCTGGCCTTGGCGCCTGTGTTCAATTCGAGCTCGTTTCCCTCAAGGGCCCAAACGGCAGCAGCCTCGCTTTCAAGACCACAAACGGCGGAGCAACCGTTGCCAGCATCAATGCCGGCGAGCAAGGACGGGCTGTTCGCATTCGTGTCACCGCACACGAAGGCTTACAAGAGGCAGACCCATACGGGCGATTGGATGGTTGTTCAATCGTCGCAGACACACCGGGCCTTTACTACCTTGAATTCCGGTTGGTCGATACATCGACAAACGGCACTGGAGGACTCCCGATACACGCGCCTTCCAATCCCTACCGCATTTGCTTCCAAGCCGGCCTGGCAATCGGCGCCCTCCAGATTCGAAGCGGACATGCCGTCGCAAGGTTCGGCGGCGCTCAGGGCAGGGTATTCTACCTCGAGCGCGCTACGGCTTTCGGCGACGACACTCGATGGGAAACGGTCGCCGGCCCTTTGGCGGGTGGGGATCGGTTGCTTGAACTCGAAGACCCGCAACCACTCGCATCGAACGCGTTCTATCGTCTTCGTGTTGTCCCTTAGCCCGCAAAACCTCATCGGAATGGAGCCACGGCGTTATCTGGTGGGTTGGCAGGTTAGATTTCCTAGCAAGAGTGCCTTCGAAATAGGAATCTTGGGCGTCTAATCAAGTTGTCGGCGATGTGATGGAACCCCGAGTCTGATTCTCAATTGGACTTCAAACGCCTGCATAATACAGGGCGTGCAGTCCTGCACTTTGCTTTTTGGCGGAAAGTGATTGCACCCCGAGATCGATGCAAACCTGCACGACGATTGGTAGCTTGGCGGACTGTTGTTCTCGGGATTCTCCCAGGAGCTGGATCGGGATTGTGACACACTACCCCGAGATAGCCCCCACTACACCACGACGCCTCGCCAACACCCTGGCCCCGTTTGACTCCCGGAGCGTGTTGTGCGATTTTACCCCCAAATAGAGGGACAGACACGGTATTTGGGCGCCCCAAGTTCCGACCCGGACCCGCCCGACCAGTCGGCCAACGGGAGGCACGGCTGCGTGCCTGTCGCTCTGTTGCAAGGAGAACAACAATACAAATCAAGGAGGTTGTAATGAGACTGCCCAGAATCAAACTTCAGGGTAAGACTGTTCTGTATCACTGCATGTCCAGAATCGTCGGCAAGGAGCATCTGCTGGATCAA
>JAAYVR010000257.1 GCA_012517065.1 Verrucomicrobiota bacterium
AAAACTCGCTTCCGGCTGGTGGTTAGCCTTTGCCGGGTGGGATTGGTTACCCACAGAGTTCCGTTTGAGAGTTTTGTGCCTTTTAAGCACGCCCCTCTCACTGGGCTTTTCATGACGCGATATGGGGACAGACACGCAGTTTGCACGCCCCCGCCCGGTCAACGTTCGGGCGCCGGATTTGAGTGATCCAAACTGGCCGTACGGTTGGTCGTAGGGTTGATGCGGCCGGGGACGGCCGCGCTCTCCCGACGCCGTTGGGTTTTCCAACGCCCTGTGCCGTCTAGCGAGAGTGGGCAACGTGAATTCGGGCCAGCTGCGATTGCCATCTATCCAGACTCAGACTTCCTGATCCCGCCGCACAAGAGTTCCTCGGACCAGAATTTGGCCTGATACCAACTCTCCAAAACTTTGTCTTAATACCAACGGTTTATGCGCGGAAAACTCGTCGTGGTGGGTCAGGAAGGGTTCAGCGCTTTTTCCGAGACGTCATGGGGTCTGAGACTCCGGCCCACCGGTGGGTCAAAACATCCCTGGCGCCTGGTGCAATTTTCTCGTGGCTGTTATGCGGCGGTTTTTGGGATAATGACGCCACGACAATGAAAGCGCTCTTGGTGTTGGGAGTCGGGGGATTGCTGGCTGGTCATCAGGTCATGGTCGGCCTTGCAGAATCAAAAGCCCAATTTGAGTGTCTCGGCGTTCCGGTCACGAAGGCGTTGCTGATGAACACTGTGGTTGGGCCTGACTCGAGTGGCAGCAAGGAGTGGCTGTACTTCAATTTTGCACAGACAGGCGCAACGTTGTTTCTGGTGGTGGTTGATCCTGACACCGGCGAGGCAAAACAATACAAGGCGCCGGTTGGTCCGGGGGCGTGGGCCATGGTCAGAGGCCCGGATGACAAGATCTACCTCGGCACTTGGGAGAGCGGGTACATACTCAAATTCGACCCGAAATCGCCTGAAAAGGGGGTCCAGGTCGTCGGCAAACCCTCGTCCACCGAGACGTACATCTGGCAGTTCGCAATCGGCAAAGATGGCAAGCTCTACGGATGCACGTACGGCAATGCAAAACTTGTTTCGTACGACCCGAAAACCGGCCGGCTTGAAGATCATGGGCGCATGGATGAGACACAGATGTACACCCGCTCGGTTGCTTGCGGACCGGATGGGAGGATTTACACCGGAATCGGTTACGGACGAGCCAATGTGGTTTCGTTTGACCCAGTAACGGGAAGCCATCGGTCAATTCTCCCGGAGCAGCATCGCACAAACACAAGCGCAAGCGTACACCTTGGCGCCGACGGGCAGGTCTATGCGCAATGTGGTTCTCAGGCATTTCGTGTCGAGAACGACGCTCTCGTTCCCATAGAAATGGCGCAGGTTGTGTCCCCGCCCGAGATTGCCATGCGGGACGGGCGCAAGGTACAAGTGATCCATGTCACGGCAGACAGTTGTACCTATGTTTTGACAGACCCGAAAACTGGTGCAAAAACCTCCCGCACTTTTCGCTATCAGGGTGACGGATCATTGTTGTTTGTCCTCGGCACCGGACCGGATGGAAAGGTGTACGGTAGCACAGCGATGCCGCTCGAGATGTTCGTGCACGATCCTGTTGCCAAGACGAATTTGGCATTGGGGAATCCCACCGCCGTGAACGGAGAGATTTACTCGATGCATCCGTGGCGAGGCCGGCTTTACGTGTGTGCGTATCCGGGTGCATACCTGTCATCCTATGATCCTGCAAGGCCGTTCCGCTTCGGCACAAATGCCACCGACAACCCCCGCGGGTTCGGTTATCTGGGCGGTGGACACTTGCGGCCGCGCGCAATGGCTTTGGGCAAGGACGACAAGCTCTACATCGGCAGCTTGCCGCCTTACGGAGAACTCGGCGGCGCATTGGCGGTTTTCGACCTCATTGCAGAGAAGGTGGTCGAAAACTACCGCCATCTGGTGACGAACCAAAGCGTTGTGTCGCTGGCGTGTGACCCAAAAACCGGCCTTGTTTATGGAGGGTCCGGGATCGCCGGAGGCGGCGGCACGGCCCCGTCCGAAAAAGAAGCCGTGTTCTTTGTTTTTGACCCGAAACTACGGAAGAAAGTTTTTGAGAGTGTCCTTGTCCCGGGCGCCGGGGCGTATCCTGCGATTTGCATTGCGCACGACAGGGTGTTTGTGGCGGCCGGTAACGCGCTCCACGTATTTGATCCCGAGACTCGCCGAGTTGAGAAGGTCATCGCCCTGCCGGGTTCGGTGCTGGAAATCTCTCTTGGAGTCTGGGGTGAAACACTTCTTGTAGGGCTGACGCGACAACATGTGTTTGCCGTCGATGCGCGGAAGTGCGAAGTGGTTTGGAGCGCGGAGTCGCCCGTTCATGTTACGTGCGGTTTTGCCCTGACAGGCAACGCGGCATACTTCGGTTCACAACGGGAGTTGTGGCGGTGTGTGTTGCCGGAGCAGTGATGTCGGAGGGCGGAAGATACCGATCATCGGGCGGGCGCGAGAAGACCGTGGTTGGTCAATCTGACCACATTGGTGTCTGACGGGGCTTGGGGGATCGGCGGGGTGGGAGTCAAGGAGGGGAAACCCGGGGGTGTGGGCGGAAGCTGGCTGGTGAGCGTGCGCCAGACGCGTTGTTCTTCGGGTGTCATGGCTTTCCATCGGGCAGCGTTCTTTAAAAACTGAGCTCGTTCCTCGGGGGTCATGTTGGCGAACTTGTTGAACGCTTCGATGCACTTGGAGCGCTGTTCAGGGGTCAGTTGGGCGAACGTTGTGAACAAGATGCGCACGCGCTGACGTTCGGTTTCAGTGAGACTCTGCAGCCCGCGCTCGACTTTGGCATCACCGAGACTGAACAATCGATTGAAATTGGCGGCAATCCGTTTGCGTTGCTCCTGAGGCAGAGCCTGCCATCGTGCAAGATCAGATCTGAGACCGTCGTCAAGCTGTGAAATTGACGCTTGCGCGCGGTCGGGTGAACCCAACAGTGCAGGCATGCGGGCGAGCGTTGATTCGCTGGCCAGCAGTTCGCGTTGTTGTTCGGGCGGCAAACGATCCCATGCTGCGAGGCGTTCTTTGATCAGTGCCTGCCACTGGTCCGGGACGGCTTCCATGTAAGGTGTCCGCTGTTGTGGCTGAAGTTTCAGCAACGGGAGCAGATACCATTGCAATTCAAGCAGGCGCAAACGCAATTCGCGATCTACGGGGCTCAACCGTTCAAACTCACGAAGCCGATCGTCGAGGTATTTGCGTTGTTTTTCTGTTTTGCCGGCCAATGCTTTTTGCCGTTCTTCAGGTGACATGGCCAGCAGGCGCCGGAACGCGTCAACCGGGTTCCACTTTGGCGGCGTCGGAGGAGTTGGAGCGCCAACACGCGGCGTTGTCCTTGCCTGATCTTCGTCGGCCGACTCAACAACATCAGCAGCAAGAAGAATCGGGCACAACAACGCAAGAATCGCTGTGCCGCACGCCAAACGGCTTGCGCCCCGGGAAAGACTCGAATGCGAAGGAGAACATTGATCGGCGCCAAGCTGGAGCTGACCTTGCAACTCAGTGGTGTTCGCGCAAGACAACGGTGCATGTCCAGCGGCAAACCGCAGGCTTGCATCGGATGAACTGTTGTACCCGCGCTTGATCTTCATTTGAGTGCGTCAGCCAGTTCGTGAATGGATGGCAACGGTTCGCTCGGCAGGTGGCGTATTGCCTCGAAATCGCTCCACAATTCGACCTCGGCAAGACCGTCGGCGGGAAGCGCTGTCAGCCAACTTCTCAATGCGTTTTCATTGGCAGCTCGCCGCTGGTGAACTCCGATAACAACGGCGCCCAGCAGAACCACGGCCGCCACCCGCAGTGCATACCTGAACCGCCAGAGCCCCCGCAACGAAGCCAGAGACAACACGGACGGCCTCGAAACGGGCTGTTTTTGGACCTGTTCCAGCACGCGGGCGGTGAAGTTTGTGGGAACGGCTGGCTCGGGCAATTTTCGCAGCAGCCTGTTGAGCTGTTCTTCCTCCTGCCAGACAGCTTTCAGGTCCGGGCGCCCATTGATCAGGGCTTGCAACTCTGCAACCTCGGCCGCTGTCAGTTCTCTGCGGCTTGCGATTGCAAGGAGCTTTTCGAAGGCGGTCGCATTCATCACGCGCTCTGGTAATCAATAACCGAATCCGCCATAAAGTTGCGGCGCGGATTTGTTTGGAATCACAGGGGTACACATCGGACCTATCGGAGCGCAGCGATTGTTGGAATGATGTAGGGACAGACACGTAGTTGCCGTTTTGGAATGATATGGGGACAGACACGTAGTTGCCGTTCCCCCAAACCGGTCAACATTCGGGCGGCGGGTTTGCCTGATCGAAACGGGTCGTACGATGGGTCGTCGGGTTGCTCCGGCCCGGGACATGCGCGGTACTCTGGCCAGACAGTTCCGGTCATCAAATCCGGGCTTGGCAAAAGAGCATTGGACATTTCTGGTGAAGTCGTTACACTCGCTGACATTATGAACAAGAACATCACGCTCACAGGCGTGTTGGTGGTGATATTACTGCTGAGTGCGATTGCGAATCTCGCCTTGTGTGTCCGGTATGTTCGCACCGTGAGCGCAGCTCAACGTCTTCAAGCCATCAGCGGCAAGTTGCAGGTCCAAACAGCACTGGTTGCCCGCAACCGATCTCTCATGCAGAGCATTGCAAACGATGCCATGGAGTACTCGAAGAAGAACTCCGCAATGGCGGCGCTGCTTCAGCAGTATAATCCTCTGCTCGAACAATTGCACCTCGCGAAACCCCAACAGGGAACAGCTCCACGCCAAAACAAATAATTGCGATATGATGCCCTCTGATCCGGTCTCCCAAGTTGGTATTGGCGGTCAACCGGCCAATCCGGACGCAGAACTCGCCACGCTGCGCCAATCCGTCGCAAACCTGCGGATGTTGATGCAATTGACCGTCATCGCTCTTGTGGTGGTGGTTGCGTCGGTGAATGTCTTTCTGTTTCATCAGGTCCGCCTGCTGCGGAGGCAGGCGGGCGACATGCAAAGCGCTTCCCTTGGAATGGCAAAGGCGGTTGGAGAATACGAGACGAACACCGTGCCGCTGATGGAGCGTTTCATTGCCGATCTGAAGAAGTTTGCGGATCGCGATCCTTCTTTTGCACAGGTCCTCGCCAAGTATCCGTTATCCGCACAGAAAACCACCAACGCGCCTGCCGGCACCAATCCTCCGGCTCCAACGACAAAGACGTCGCCGGCCAAGACGGCACCCGGAACGAAGACCGGCACGGGACGATAGGCTAGCGTCCATATTTCTCAGCCCGGCATAGCCGGAACCAAAGTTGTACGAGGGGCAGTGACCCAGCTCCTGAGCCCCCGGATGAGGGCTATCAGTCACGCCGGGCTGCGAAGTGTGTGCCTCATTCATTGTCAGAAAAAGCGAGATGCTGGCCGTGGCTCGCCAAAAGCTGGCACTTTGTTCGGGAAACTGTAATCTGTGAGCCATGAGCTCGATCTGCACCCGGTTTGGTTGGCTGTGGCCGCGCGTCATCGCGCTTTTCATTCTCGTCGCGAATGCAGTCGGCGCAACAAATGCCCCTGAAAAATCGGGCAGGCATTTGCCGGCAGTGCGAGTCGCGCCCGACAACCGCGGTTTCATGACAGCCGATGGCAAACGGTTTGTGCCGTTTGGGGTGAATTACTTCCGGCCCGGGACAGGTTGGGCGCCGCAGATATGGAAACAGTTTGACCCGGAAGCCACGCGCCGCGATTTCGCTCGGCTGCGCGAACTAGGGGCCAACTGCGTCCGTGTGTTTTTGACGTTCGGGTCTTTCTACAACACGCCAGGACAGTTATCCCCCGAAGGCCTTGCGAAGTTTGACAAGTTCCTCGAGTTGGCTGAAGAGGCAGGATTGTACGTGCATCCGACCGGGCCGGACCATTGGGAGGGCATGCCTGACTGGGCGCAGAAGGGCCGGTGGATTGACGATGAAGCCATCGAAAACCTTGTATCGTTTTGGAGCCTGTTCGCAGCACGGTACCGGGATCGCAGTGTGATATTCGCTTACGATCTTCTCAACGAACCCCAAATCCCATGGGATAATCCCCGGATGCGGCAGAAGTGGAACCAGTGGCTGCAAGACAACTACGGGTCCAAGGAACGACTTGCCGCTGCATGGCAAAAAGCGAGCGAGAAACTCGAGTTCGGCAAGATTGATCCGCCGCCAAGGGACGCGTTGCCCGGGCGCGAGCTCTTGGATTATCAACTCTTCCGCGAGCATCTGGCGGATGAATGGACAAGGCGACAAGCCGCCGCGATCAAGGCCGCTGACAACAACGCGCTGGTCACTGTCGGATTGATTCAATGGTCCGTCCCGTTTGTGATGGCCGGTCCATGGCAGTATTCAGGATTCAGACCCGCGCGACAGGCAAAGTTCCTCGATTTTCTCGAGGTCCACTTCTACCCCTTGGCGGAGGGGTTCTACGAATACACGGGAGCCGAGGCGGAAAAGCGGAACCTCGCGTATCTCGAAGCGGTGGTGCGAGAAGTGGCCATGGCAGGCAAACCTGTTGTGCTGGCTGAATTCGGGTGGTACGGCGGTGGCAAACTCACAATCGACGGCGGCAGACATCCCCCGGCAACGGAAATACAGCAGGCAGAATGGTGTCAGCGGCTGATCGAAGTATCAATCGGCTGGTGCTGCGGTTGGCTCAATTGGGGATTGTACGACCATCCACAGGCGCGCGACGTGACGGAACTGATCGGGCTTCTGACCGCTGACGGTCGCACAAAAGAATGGGGCCGTGTTTTTCAGAAAATCTCGCAAGAACTGGCGGGAAAACCTGTGCCTGAAGTGCGAGAAGTTACCCGGCCTGCGATGGATTGGGAGCGGCTGCTGATCGATCGCGAAGCAGTGAAAGCGTTTCGGGAACGGTACTACACCGCTTTCCGGGAACAATGAAGTCTCGCTGAGATTCGCAGTCTGCCAGGTGGGCAGACCTTCGCCCTGCTGTCTCGAAAGACTCACGCGAGCACCGCACTGATTTGGCGTGATCCGACCCCGGCAATCGTGATGTCTTAACCGGCATGTTTCCCAGCCCGGCGTAGCCGGAACCGCAGCCACCTGACGGACAACGCTCCCCCCGGCTCCTGCGCCCGCTCGGGCTGTCGGCCACGCCGGGCTGGGAAATATGGCCTGCGACTCATTCGCAAGGAAGAGCGCGCTGATCCCAATGGTTTCTCACGCGCTGCCACGGATGCAGCGGGCGTTGGTAGGCGCGAAGCGTTTGGAGTGCGGCAGCTTGCTGCCGCTTTGTTGTTATGCGCAAACAACGTGCCTGGAACCAGATCGGCATGACGTAGAAAACAACGTGTCTGTCCCCATACGGCCTCATTCGATCTCGCCGCTGATCCCGATGGTTTTTCACGCGCCGCCTCGGATGCACTGGGCGTCGGTAGGCGCGAAGCGCTTGGAGTGCGGCAGCTTGCTGCCGCTTTGTTTCT
>JAAYVR010000258.1 GCA_012517065.1 Verrucomicrobiota bacterium
GGAAGGTGATCAAGGAAGGTGGGAAACTGAGTTTTGGGGCTGCACTGATGTTGAAGATCAGGCACATAACAGACGGAGTGGCGTTGGGGAGCAGGGCGTTTGTTGAGGAGGTGTTCATGAGGCATCGGCCCCTGTTTGGTCCGAAGCGGAAGAGTGGAGCGAGGAAGATACCTGGGATGTTGTTGGGAGAGGTCTATGTGTTGCGTGATCTGAAGGTGAGAGCGATCGAGTAAGGGGGCAGGGAGGAGTAAGTCGAGGAAAAGAAGGCAGGGGCGTTTTCAGAGATTGGAGTTGTGGGATGCCGAAGGCCTGGTGAAGGTGATCGGCGATGGGGGAATGTTTTCACGTGATGTTGCTGTTGGTCTGGTTGGCTTGGTGATCAGGGTGAGATCGGCAGTGGGAGGGGTGTTCATGCTGGCTGAATAGGCGTTGTCGCGTCAGAGGTGAAATCTCCGAGGGGACCGTCGTGAGGGGTTGGTGAGGGTTTTGCGATGGCGGAACAAATAGAGTGACAGACACGATGTTGTGGTGGCCGGGTTGGACCGGGCTGGGCAGGCATTGTGGCGTCATGAGTGAAGTCGCAGGGGATCGTTGCGAGGGATTGGCGGTGGTTTGGCGCCGGCTGAACGAATAGAGTGACAGACACGATATTCCCTTCCATGCCTTGCACACTGTCACAGTCGCGTGCTTGCGGCAATGGAACCGTCATTCTTGAGCTGCCCCGGAAATCTCATCGGAATGAAGTTTTGTGTTTCTTTGGTTGGTGCGTCGGTAAAACTTCCGAGTTAGAATTGCCTCATGACGCGACGAGTTCTGCATTTGACCATTACCGGGCTGTTGGTGGGAACAACCTTGAATTTGCCAGCCTTGTGTGGTTCCACAAACGATGAAATTGATCGTGAGACCCTCGACCGTTGGTCTGCTCCATATCGCGGCTGGCATTACTGGCCTGATCATGTCATCAGCTCGAAACCGAACATTCCCGGGTACGAAAAATTCGAGAACACGGACGTGCCGTGTGTTTATCAGTTAGCAGATCAACCGGGAAAATGGTTCATGAGCTTCATTGCGTTCGACGGGCGCGGCTACAACTCGTTTGTGGTCGAGAGTGAGGATTTGATTCAATGGTCCAATCCGCGGCTTGCGATGGGATTTGGTCCGGAGGGTGAATTTGACCATGGCGGCTGTGTGATTGGCGCTTTTCTCTATTCATCTTATGACATTCGCGCGCCACGTATGCTAAAGAAACGCGATGGCAAGTACTGGACCTTGTATGGCGCGTACCCGCGACAGGGCGGCTACGAATTACGGCCCGGATACGAAGGCGTGGCGGCAAGCACCGACGGCCTGAAATGGCAGCGCGCCAAAGACGGACCGATCCTGTCGGTTCATGACCCTGATTGCGGCGAGTGGGAGAAAGACTGCATTTATCAGCCCTGGCTGTTACAACACAAAGGGCGTTTCTTCAATTTCTACAACGCCGCCAACGGAAGCGTTGAACAAACCGGACTTGCGTTTTCCACCGACATGCTGAGCTGGATGCGGTACCCTGCAAATCCGGTGATCCGGAACAGACCCGGCGCATACGATGCCCAGTTCGCTTCTGATCCGAAGGTTTTTCGAGACGGCGATCACTGGACGATGTTCTATTTTGGTGTTGGGCGGGGTGGGGCTCATGTGATGATTGCGTTCTCGCGCGATCTTGTTCATTGGACGGCGCATCCCGAGCCGCTGTACGTTGCCGGGGGGCACCCGATGGGTCTCGATCGCCAGTATGCCCACAAGATTTCGCTTGTTTGGGAACCAAGGACCGAGATGTTTTACCTTTACTACTGTGCGGTTGGCGACAAGGGCCGGGGCATTGGCCTGATCACGAGCAAACCTCTGCAGGGCGTCAAAGACGGTGCAGAATCTCCTGCTTCTCGATCCCCTTGATTGCCGCCGCCGACACCCGAAGTTTCAGTTTGGTGAGGTTTCCGGCTTGGGGCGGTGACTTGGTTGAACCTTCGCAAGACCCGCCGGGATTTACGCAGTCAAGGGGCCGGAACCCAATCAAACTTTTCGCTTGTCGTGCGGCGGTTGAGACCGCATAACCGCTGGCATGTTGATACCGACATTTCTGAAGTCTGTGTTCTGGCGGGCCGTTTTGGCGGCCGGATTTGTTCCTGTTTGCATTGCTGCCTCTGGCGGTTCGATTGACGATTATCTGGGGCGGTGGGCGTTGACCATTCCCGGCGGCGGCGCTGGCTGGCTGGAAGTTCACCGTGAAAACGGCTGGTACGACGGCAGCATTTTATGGGGAGGCGGAAGTGTCGTTCCAGTGTCGAGCGTTTTCTTCCAAGACAACGCGATGTACGTGACGCGCACCCGGGAAGTGAAACGAAAAGACAATTCCGGGAAAGTGGTGCGCACCCAGCAGTTCACTGAGATCATTTACGCCAAGCTGGATGGTGATGTTCTGTCGTGCAAACACTCGAATCCAAGGGAAGATGGAACGGCCATGGTCAGAGCCACATTCACAGGGAAACGCATCCCGCCGTTACCGCCAGCGCCGGACCTTTCCAAGGTCAAGTTCGGCGAGCCAGTGGCCTTGTTCAACGGAAAAGACCTGACAGGCTGGCGCTTGGTCGAGCCAAACGCCGCCAACGGCTGGCGCGTGGAAAACGGGGTGCTGATCAACAGGCCGGAGCAGGAACCGGGCAAACCACACAAACAGTACGGCAACCTCCGAACCGAACGCGAGTTTGAGGATTTCAATCTCACGCTCGAGGTCAAGGTGCCGCCCAGGGGCAATAGCGGTATTTACCTGCGCGGGATTTATGAGGTTCAAGTGTCGGATTCCTATGGCCGGCCGCTGGACTCGCACAACATGGGGGCGATTTACAGCCGCATAACGCCGACAGTGGCAGCGGAAAAACCGGCGGGCGAATGGCAGACATTCGACATCACGCTTGTTGACCGACATGTCACGGTGATCCTGAACGGCAAAAAGATCATCGATAACCAGCCGTTGCTCGGCTGCACCGGCGGCGCTTTGTGGTCTGATGAGTTTCGTCCTGGACCAATCTATCTACAGGGCGACCACGAAGCAGTCGATTACCGAAACATAGTGCTGAGGCCGGTGGTCGCAAAGCAATAGTCGTATGGCTTCGGATTCCACTGCCCGCTCCACCCGTGCGCGTGTGATATTGCGGCGTGTTGAAATCTTCGTACTTGTTCTGTTGGCTGTTGTTGTTTTGGCTGTGGCCGGGCGTTGCATATACGCGTATCGCGACCGCCATCCAGGTTATTCACTGAGAATCGAGATCGACGGCGTGGCTTCGGCGGCCGATCCAAAGCAACTTCAGGCCGGTTTCGCCCGCGTGAAAATCACCCCGGACGTGTCGAATCCGAACCGCCCGGTGTGGCTGGCCGGGTTCAGTCAGCACCGGGCCGCCACGGCTGTTCACGACGATCTGTGGGCAATCGCTGCGGTCATTGACGATGGTCACACGCGCCTTGGGATCGTCGCGTTGGACGCCATCGGCCTGTTCAATGACGACGTGATCGAGATCAGGCAACGGTTGGCGTCTGATTTGAAGCTCGCTCACACGCTGATTTGCGCCACGCACAACCACTCGACGCCCGATTTGATGGGGTTGTGGGGGCCGGACATATTCCACACAGGCGTTGACCCGGAGTATCGCAGGCTGGTGATAGAGTCGGTGGTCAGCGCGCTGACCGAAGCGACCAAAGCCCTGCAGCCGGCGCGCGTCGCATTTCATGAGATTCAGGTGCCCACCGAGGGCCTCGTGGCCGACACACGGAAACCGATCGTGTTTGACCCTGACCTGCGCGTCATGCACTTCAAACGCGCCAATGGCGATCAAACCATCGGCAGCATCGTCGCGTGGGCAAATCATCCGGAAACCCCGTGGGGCGACAACACCGAAATCACATCCGATTTCTGCGGATACCTTCGAGACGCGCTCGAAAAAGGAGTGATTATCGAGGGTCGAGAACTCGCGGCCGGGCTCGGCGGCATTCACATGTACGTCAACGGCGCAATTGGCGGCCTGCTAACAACTCACCCGTCAACCGTCGTGCGTGACCCGTATCTTGACCGGGATTTCAAACAGCCGTCCCATGAAAAGGCAAAGGCAGTCGCACACCAACTTGTCAGCCGGTTGTTGCCGCGGCTCTCGGACACAAATGCCCAGACAACATCGCACGCGCCGATTTCAATCCGCGCCCGGACTGTTCTGATCCCACTGGACAACATCGGATTCATGGCTGCGCCGGTGCTAGGTTTGATGGATCGCGGGCATACGGGCTGGAAACGCCTCCGCACGGAAGTGTCGCTGGTCACAATCGGCGACGCAAGCATCGCGGCTTTGCCCGGCGAGATATACCCGGAAATTGTCAACGGCGGCATTGAACGCGCGCCCGGCGGTGATTTCGAAATTGACCCTGTCGAGGTGCCCCCAATTCGCAAATTGATGCCGGGCCGGGTCAAGTTCGTCTTTGGTCTCGCAAACGACGAAATCGGTTACGTGATCCCCAAGAGCGAATGGGATCGTAAACCGCCCTATCTTTACGGCTCGACGCATGGGGTGTACGGCGAAGTGAACTCGGTCGGGCCCGAGACTGCCCCGATTCTGCACAAAGCGATTGCAGAGCTTTGTCGGCCCGCTGGCAAATGATATTGAATCTGCCCAGGCGCCTTGCAAACCGGCACGCTCTTGACTGCTGCGCCACAGAACAACCCGACAGGCCCTTGGACCGCGGTCGTCCTGAGCCGCATCAACGTGACGACCGATCGTACACCAGTTTCGATTACTTAAGTCTTGCGCCCGAACGTTTACCGGCTGGGTGCGGCGAAGAATCGCCGCGCTCCTGTCAGCGCGCCGGAAAAACAACGGCGCTCGGGAGCGCGGCCGTCGCGGCCGCATCAACACGTAGAACACACGATTCTGAAGCATGAACAGATCCAACAAAATCCGCGCCGTCATATTCGACATGGATGGCGTACTGACAGATTCGGAACCGTTGATCAACGCCGCAGCAGTTGCCATGTTCAAGGAACTCGGGTTGAACGTCGCGCCCGAGGATTTCATTCCGTTCGTCGGAACGGGCGAAAACCGGTACATCGGGGGCGTTGCGGAGCGGTACAATTTCCCATTGGACATCGAGTCGGCCAAGAAACGCACATACGAGATTTATCTGTCGCTGGTCCCAACCCGGCTTCGTGCGTTTCCGGGCGCAGTGGAACTGGTTCGGCAGTGCCGGTCGATCGGGTGCAAGACCGCCCTGGCGTCAAGCGCTGACATGATCAAGATCGAAGCCAATCTTCAGAAGATTGGGTTGCCGCCAAAGGAATGGGATGCGCTCGTTTCGGCCGAAGACGTTGTCCACAAGAAACCCGCGCCAGACATTTTTCTTGCGGCGTCGCGCAAGCTTGGGGTGCATCCGGCGGAGTGTGTTGTTGTGGAAGATGCCGTCAACGGCGTTCAGGCAGCCAAAGCAGCCGGGATGCGTTGCGTTGCAGTGGCACACAGTTTTCCCGTAGAGAAACTCGCTGCCGCCGACATCATCCGATCCTCGATCGCCGAAGTGACAATCGCCGACTTGATTGGCAAGTGAGGCGAGTGACGCTCTGCATGACTTGATCAAAGCTGCCAGGCCTGTTCGGTCCGGACCTTGTTATCGAACGCGGCGCACCCTGCCGCTCATTAAACCTTGCATGAACCAGCGCGGGCGCTCCGAGCACACCCCAAACAATGTGCCTGTCCCCATGTCGGTATCCGAGGGGTTCCTTTACAGACTTGGGCAACTGCGGATTGGAACAAGGGGAAATCTGCGGGCCTCCCCGCAATCAGGGGGCAAAACCCAATCAATGAGCCTGTCACTCTATTCGGGTCCACAGCCAGACAACGAGCCTGTCACTCTATTCCTTGGCCAGAAGCGACTGTGGGCGAACTCGGGAATCTCATTGGCATGACAGTCTGGGTGCACGATGGTTGTCGGCCCGTGAAGCTTTTGGCTTGGCGACGCAGAGCAAGAATCGATTCCGGTTGTCAAAACAAAGCCAACATGCTGGGCTTTGTTCGACAGTAGCAAAACAAAACATGTATGAACGCGCGATGGTTGATCATTGTTGTGCTGTGGGTCGCCGGGGCCGTTGTCACTTCAAACGCCGAAGGTTGGGGTCCTGCGTACCCGCTCATGACCTGTCCGCGCGAGGATGAACTCATAACTGATCCCGATACCGGCGCTGAATTGCGGTTCCTCACCCGGGGAGAACACAAGGACACTAACTTGTATTTCCATCAGCGATCGTGGTTGGCGGACGGTTCGGTGATTCTATTCTTCTCAGGGCGGGAACAGGGCGGTCTCATGGGTTATGTGGTGGAAACGGGCGAACTGGTATCAATAAAGGCCTCCGACGGCACGCAACTACGATGGCCGACAGCGGCCAAGTTCCGGAACAGCGTGTTCGCGCTGGCCGGTGAGAGAATCGTCGAGGTTGCCATTCAGTTGAATGTGCGTGAAGTCGATGGCAGCCCCAGGGCCGCCGTGACCGCTCGCGAACGACATTTGTGCACAATCAAGGGTGTAGATGTGTATCTGAATGAGAGCTGCGACGGCCGTTACCTTGCTGTCGGCGGGGCAAAACTCAACGGCAGCGAGCGACCGGGGCTCGTGTTGATAGATGTCCAAACCGGCCGATGGGAACGGCTTTGCGACGTGCCTGGCGACGTTGCATATCACGGCCACGTCCAATGGAGCATGACAAATCCGAACTGGCTCAGCTTTGCCGGCGCGCCGAATCGCCTTTGGGTCGTTGACATACGCGACCGGCGCCCATGGTGCCCTTACAAGGAATGGAAAGACGAGCTGGTTACTCATGAGTTCTGGTGGGTGAACGACCAGTTGGGGTTTTGCGGCGGGGTGAATCCGAAGCCGACCGAAGACTCGCACGTCAAGCTGTTGGACCTTCGCCACGGCACGGTGCGAATAATCGGCGCAGGGAGTTGGTGGCCGGATGCCACGCCAGCTCAGGTCGCCAAACGCAACTGGTGGCACGCTTCAGGCAGCGAAGACGGTCGCTGGATCGCAGCCGACAACTGGCATGGCGATGTCGCGCTATTTGAAGGCAAGACAGGGCGGCCTCGGCTCCTGACGGTGGGGCACCGGACGTACGGCGGCGGTGAACACCCCGAGGTCGGATGGGATCGGAAGGGCGAACAGGTGATTTTTACCTCGCACAAGCGGGGCAATGTAACAGTGTGCGTCGCCACGATTCCGCGTGCTTGGCAGGAAGAAGCAAATCGTTTGACGGTCGGACTTGAAGCAAAAGCGGTTCGGGATTGACAAGCGAAGGGGCGGTGAATGTGCCCATCTCGGTGCCTTGTTCGTCTCGCTAAAATGTGGCTGCTCCCTGGCCATCCTTCCCTTGGCAACCGAATAAGCCGTCAAAAGAATAGACAAGTGCATGCCGACCGCCGCCCACGCACATCCAACAAGGAGGCAGATAAGGTGACAGGCTCTCTGTTTGGGTGTGGCCCCAAATAGAGTGACAGGCTCGTTATTTGGGTTTTGCCCCTGGATTCCGGCGTGGCCGGCGAATTGTTCCTTGTTCCAATCCGCGGTTACCGAAATCTCAGAGCACATGACGTCGCGGAAAAAGCGCTGAACCTTTCCTGACCCACCACGACGAGGTTTGCGCACATAAACCGTTGGTAATAATCCAAAGTTTTGGGCAATAGGTATCAGCCCAAATTCTGGTTCGAGGACCTCTGTGCGGCGGGATCAAGAAGTCTGAGTCTGCGGAGGTACCCCTCTGTGCTGATATGGGGACAGACACATTGTTTTGCACGTTATGCCGATCTGGTTCCAGGCACGTTGTTTGTGCATAAAAACAAAGCGGCAGCAAGCTGCCGCACTCCAAGCGCTTCGCGTCTGCCACCGCTCACTGCATCCGCGGCAGCGCGTAAAAGCCCATTGGGATCAGCGGTGAGATTGAATAGGGCCGTATGGGGACAGACACGTTGTTTGTGGTGTGCGCGGAGGGCCTGCCCTGCCTTACGGACCACCCCATGGGCGGCAAGGCGCGCGGTCCCTGGCGCGCTGGAGCTGTGGCAGACAGTCTTCTGGTTTCCGTGTAAACAGTTTGGACTTTTTCATCGCTCGCACCTGGGCCTTCTGATAGCCTTGCGCGCATGAAGAAAACGGTGTTGGGATGCGGAGGTATTATTGCTGTTGCCTTGCTGTTTCTGTTGATTGGCGGCTGCACAAGCTACAATCGGCTTGTGAGCTTGTCGCAGAACGTCGAGGAAAAATGGGCCCAAGTACAGACACACTACCAGCGGCGTGCCGATCTTATTCCGAATCTGGTCAGCACGGTGTCCGGGGCAGCCAATTTTGAAAAATCGACCATCACGCAAGTTGTCGAGGCACGGGCTTCTGTGGGGCAGTTGCGAATGGGGAACAATCGGGCGCCGTTGAGCGCGGCTGAACTCGAGCAGTTCGAGCAGGCACAGTCGCGTCTGTCGTCTGCATTGTCGCGCCTGTTGGTGGTGGTTGAGAACTATCCGGACCTCAAAGCAACCTCGAATTTCCGTGATTTGCAGGCGCAACTGGAGGGCACGGAGAACCGGATAGCAGTAGCCCGGCGTGATTTCAATGACGCGGTGCGCCAGTACAATACGGCCATAAAACAGTTCCCGACGGTGTTGTTCGCAGGTTTGCTTGGGTTTTCGCCCAAACCGTACTTTCAGTCCGCGCCCGGGGCGGAAACAGCGCCGCGTGTCCAGTTTGATCAAGGCGCACCATCTACGCGGTAAAGGCGTTTGTGAAGAACATCTATCTCATTGCACTGTTTGTGTTCAGCGCGCTGCGTGCTCTTGGCGGCGAAGCCATTCCGCCTGCGCCATTGCGATATTTCAACGATTACGCCGGTGTTGTCAGTCCCGCGACAGTTGAAGAGTTGAATCGCAAGCTTGAAGAATTCGAGCGCACGGATTCGTCCCAATTGCTTGTAGTGATCTTTCCGAAGAACGAATCTGGTTTGCCGGTCGAAGATTACACGGTACGTGTCGCGCGAGCGTGGAAAGTAGGACAACGCGACAAGAACAACGGTGCGATTCTGTTTGTTTTCATTCAGGACCGGGCAATGCGGCTCGAGGTTGGCTATGGTTTGGAGGGGGCGATTCCCGACGCAGTTGCGAAGAGGATCGTTGACGACGTGATCGCGCCGTTCTTTCGGCGGGGCGATTACAACGGCGGATTGCGTGCGGGTGTTGATGCGATGATTTCTGCGGCGCGGGGCGAGTTCCAAGGCACTGGAAAAACGGTTGCTGAACAACGGAGCCAGAGGCGGGGAACTGCGCTTCCTTCGTGGCTGCCGTTTTTGTTGTTCATGTTGGTTTTGGTATCCGTGATCAGGCGGCGGGCCACGGTGTATCATCGGGGGCGCCACGTATATTGGGGGCCGTTTGGTGGAACTGGCTGGGGTGGTGGCGGTTGGTCTGGCGGCGGCGGTGGGTGGTCAGGTGGCGGTGGATTCAGTGGAGGCGGTGGGAGTTTCGGTGGCGGCGGAGCAAGCGGAAGATGGTGATTCGTGGACACTTTCCTGTGCTTGACGTAACGGATCAAGCTGCTTGTCACGCTGAGGTTGGGGCCGAAACCCTGAGAATGAAGCGCAGATGAAAGCCAACGAGTTCATATCAAAGCTGGACGAAGCGCGGATCGTGAACGCGATTGCCGCAGCAGAAGCGCGCAGTTCAGGCGAGATTCGCGTTTTTGTGGCGCATGGGGCTGTCGATGACGCACTTGCGGCTGCGCGCAATCAGTTCGGCCGGCTTGGGATGACAGCGACGCGTGAACGGAACGGAGTGCTCATTTACATTGCGCCGCGATCACAGCAGTTTGCAGTATGGGGCGACATCGGCATCCACCAGAAATGCGGTGAGTCGTTCTGGCGTGAGATAGTCGATGCCGCAATGAGCCACTTGCGAGAAGGCAGGTTCACTGACGCCGTGGTAGAAGCGGTGCAGCGCACGGGCGAAGTTTTGGCGAGGCATTTTCCGCGACAGCCAGACGATCGCAACGAACTCCCGGACAGCGTAGTGTCAGGTTAGAAAACCGTGCACGAGGCACAGCGGAAAACGATGAACGAGTCTGCGATAATCCGCCGCGAAACGCATGCGTGCTGCGGACATTCAAAAGCTCCGCAGCCGATGCGATCTGTCCGTCTTCTGAGGCATTTCATGGCGGACGTCATGGGGCGGTGCTTTCAAGGCTGGGGAATCCGCGGTTGCGCAGTGGCCGCTGACAAAGGGGCGCAGGAGGAAGCTCTCGATGCAATAGCGCCAGTGCTTTCGAAGAAAGCGCTCGGTTCGGGCTGTTCAGCGGTGTACTGGATTATTGCGTGCGTGCTTGTGTTGGCAGGTTGCGACAGGAAACCCGCCACGCGCGAACTGCCGCCGGAGGCAAAAACGGGCCAGCCGGTCAACCGCACGGCTGTTCCGCCGGTGTATGTGGATATTGCAGAACAGTCAGGTTTAGATTTTGTGCATGTGGTGCGCAGCGGGAGCGTTGACGGTGCAATTGCGAACATACTGGATTCGGATGGTGCCGGCGGTGCGATTCTAGATTTTGACGGGGACGGTCAGATGGATGTTTACCTTGTCAACTCCGGCGTGCCGCAACCGCTTTCTGGCGATCCAAAGGAGTGCAGTCGCAGAAGTAACCGACTGTACCGCAACCTCGGGAACGGCAGGTTCGAGGACGTGACAGAAAAGGCCGGTGTGCCCGGGCACGGTTTTGGCGTGACGGCAGCGGCTGCGGACTACGATAACGATGGTGACACCGATTTGTTTGTGGTGAACTTCGACGGATACATACTTTACGAAAACCTCGGCAACGGCACGTTCAGGGACGTGACCGAAAGGGCTGGCATAACAGCAAAGAAAACCGGCATTTCAGCAACGTTCTTCGACATGGACAACGACGGTTTCCTTGACTTGTTTGTGGCGAACTATCTGGTGTTCGATCCCGCCATAAAACCACCGCCTGGCAGCGGTGTCCCATACGCCGGGCCGTTGTTTTACCAGGCTGAACTCAACATCCTGTACCGCAACAATGGGGACGGCACATTCCGAGACGTCAGCGACCAGGCCGGGATTCTCGTCCCCGGCCACAGGGCAATGTCGGTTGCGCCGCTTGATTTTGACCTCGACGGCGACACGGACCTGTATGTCTCAAATGACGGCACGCCAAATCTCCTTTTTGTCAACGACGGCAAAGGGAAGTTCAAGGAAGAAGGTTTCCTCAGAGGCGTGGCGTACAATCAATTCGGCGCTGCGGAAGGTTCGATGGCGGCCACAGTAGGGGACTGCAACGGCGACGGTTTGCCCGACATGTTTGTGACAAGGTTTGGCGTGCCGTCGCTTTATATCAACGGGCCAGGAAGTGTATTCGAAGACCGCGGTGCTGCGGCGGGAGTTGGCAAGCTGACCAGCGGCCTGACATCATGGGGCGGCAACTTCGTTGATTTCGACAATGACGGAGTTTTGGACCTGTTCATTGCGAACGGCGACGCGCATTTTATGAAGGGCATGCGCCCTTTGCTGCTCCAGAATGACGGCCGTGGCTCGTTCAAGGACGCTGCAGCCATTGCGGGCCCGTTCTTCTCGCAAATGGCCAACGGGAGAGGCAGCGGCGTGGTGGATTTCGACAACGACGGGCGCCTTGACATTGTGATAAGCAGACTGGGCGGACCTGCTGTTTTGTTGCACAACAGTGCTCAAACGCAGAACCATTGGCTCAAGCTGCATTTGGAAGGGACACGTAGCAACCGCGACGGATTTGGCGCTCTTGTCAAAGTCCAAGCTGGCGGCCGAACCCTAACCGCCGAGTGCAGGTGCCCCACCACCTACGTGTTCCAGTCCGATCCGCGGCTGCATTTCGGCCTCGGATCAAATTCCAAGATTGAACGTGTAGAAATCAGGTGGCCCAGCGGGCAAACCCAGGTCTTAACCGATGTACAGCCCGACACGATTCTGCGTGTGCGCGAGCCTGGAGAATCGCAACGCAACGCAGCCGCAACAGAGTTTCAGCGAACACATCCCGACAGCGAACTTATGACTGAGGACCAGAAACAAGGGACCACATAGATTTGATGATGAACGGAACCAGACCAACCCCGCTTTCAGTTTCTGCGCGCGATAACGGCGTGGCAAAAGTATTGGCAATCGCACTGTCACTCGCGGTTCTTGCAGGGTGTGGGAGACCCGACCGCAGCCCGCGGCTCGGTTCTGAAACGATCGAGGCGATGAACCAGGGTGTCGGGTTCATGGGACAATACGATTACGAGCGCGCAGTGGCTGCTTTCGAGAAAGTTGTTAAGGTTGCTCCGGCCCTTACTGACGCCAGAATCAACCTCGCCATCTCGCTGTTCAATCGCGGTCGGAAGGAAGACCAGGACATAGATCGCGCTAGCAGCATGCTCGATGAAGTTCTCGCAAAGGAGCCGGACAATGTCCGCGCTTCGTATTTCAAGGGGATCATTCTGCAGCATGTTGGCAAGGCGCAAGAGGCGATGATGTGCTTCGAAAAAGTTGTCAAACTCAGACCGGACGACGGCATCGCATGGTATTTGCTGGGTCTGTGCCAGCAGCGGGCCGGACAATCGCCCGAGAACGCGCTGAAGCGAGCCATCGAATTACGGCCGAACCTTTACAGCGCATACTACCAGCTTTACCAGTCTGCGTTGCGGGGCGGTGACACAAACAAAGCACGGGAGTATATGGACCGGTTCATGGCGCTCCGGCAAAGCCCCGCGGGAGAGTCTGTTGAACTGCCACAGTACAACCAGATGGGCGATCTTGCTCTGGCTCGACCAATTGCGTCTCGCAGCCGCCCGGTGTCGAAAAGCCGTTTCACGCCTGCGCCTGCCACGCCACTTTGGGAAGGGGAAAGAATAATCGGTTGGTCCTCGACTCCGCGTCGTCCAGACAAGAGCAATGCGGCCGATGCGTTTCTGGCTGCAGGGGGCGTTGCGGCCGGGGATTTTGATCTTGATGGCCGGGTGGAGTTGGTATTGACCGCGACAACGCCTGATGCAGTCGGGAGACTTGTCCTGCTGAAGCAGAACAATCAGGGGGCATACGAAGATGTTACCGCAGGTTCGGGACTCGAGCAGGTTCGGAATGCGTTGAGCTGTGCCGTTGGCGACTTCGACAACGATGGCAAGCCTGACCTTTTTATCGCATGTGCCGGGCCCAATTTCTTGTTCAAAAACGATGGCGCGGGCAAGTTCAGCAATGTCACTGAGTCTGCTGGTGTTGCAGCGCTTTCGGCAATTAGCTCCTCGGCGGTCTTTTTCGATGCCGATCACGATGGTGACCTTGACATATTCGTCTGCAATGCGGCGGCACTCGACGGCAATGAACCCGTCCGCAGCCAGTTGCTGAATAACAACGGGGACGGAACATTCAAGGATATCGCAAGCACCGCGGGTGTTGATTGCGCCGGCAGCAAAACAGTGATGGTCCTGTTCGGGGACGTTGACGACGACCGTGACGCTGACCTGTTGGTTTTGCGGGCCGGCGCTGCCGCAAGACTGTTCCTCAACGACCTCGGCGGCCGGTATCACGAAGCGCCCGATCGACTCGATGTCCGCGGCGATCTCGGCGCCGCAATGCAGGATTTTGACGGTGACGGCCACCTCGACATACTCGCTCTCGGCGCCGAAAACCCGCAATTGCAGTTGTACCTTGGGGACGGTCGAGGCCGGTTCGTTCGGTCCAGTGGATTCGAAGGGACCGCAAAAACCGCGGCAACATGGGGGCCAATTCGGGCGATGCGGATTGGCGATGTCGATCTGGACGGCGACCTTGATCTGGCTTTGTTCGGCAAAGAAGCGCATCTGCTTTTCAACACCGGGTCCGGAACGTTCGTCTGGCAGACGCGCGCATGGCCTGACTACGCCGAATCAACCGAATGCATCGAGTTGTTCGACCTGACAGGCGACTTCGTGCCAGATCTTTTGGTTGCCGACCGGTCAAACAAAAGCCAAATCAGGCTGTTTGCAGGGCAACTTGCGCCTCCATCGACCGGGTTGGCCCTGGCACCCACTGGGCTGCGCGAACGGGACGGCCGAACGCGAAGCCCGGCCAGCGGGTACGGGGTGAAACTGACCGTGCGCGCCGGCTTGTTGGAACAAATGCTGATTTACACGGGACAAAGCGGCGGACCATGTCAATCCTTCTTGCCGCCGGTTGCGGGCTTGGGCGGCCACACAAAGGCCGATTACGTGGCATTTCACTGGCCCGATGGCGTGGCGCAGTTCGAGTTGGGACTTGGTGCGGGGTCGGTTCACAAGGTCTCCGAATTGCAAAGGAAGGTTTCCAGTTGCCCCGTCCTGTTTGCGTGGAACGGGAACCGGTTCGAGTTTGTGACCGATTTTGCCGGTGTGGGCGGTCTTGGCTATTACGTTTCGCCTTCCGAAAGCGCGACACCGCAGGCTCTCGAACACATCAAGATCGACGCAGACAAACTACGCGCGCGCGGCGGCGTTTATGAATTGCGGATAACTGAGCCGATGGAAGAGGCGGCGTACATCGACCGGCTCGAACTGGTGGCAATCGACCACCCGGCCGAGCTGAGTGTGTTCCCGGATGAACGCCTTGCTGTCAGCGGCCCAGTTCCAACCCACGAGTTGATCGTGATCGATCGCCAGCTCCAGCCGTTGCGCGCTGTTGATTGCCGTGGACAGGATTGTACGGCGCAGATTCTCCGTGCTGACCGTGTGTACGCTTATGATCCGCCGCTGGACCGGCGTTACTTTGGATTCTGCCAGAGCCATTCGCTCGAGCTGGACTTTGGCGGCCAGCTCGAAAAGCTCGGCACTCGAAACCGGGTTTTCCTGTTCATTCGGGGATATATCGAATACCCGTACTCGCAGACTGTTTATGCCGCGGCGCAGTCCGGTGTAAAATGGGAACCGATCCGGATAGACCGGCAAGCAACCGATGGCCGATGGGAAACGATCGTGCCAGACGCCGGTGCTCCTGGCGGCATGGACAGAACAATGACCGTCGAACTCACAGGGTTGATTGGCCGTTTTGACCGCAGACTGCGGCTTACCACCAACCTCGAAATCGGCTATGACCAGGTTTTCATCGGCGTGCACGTTGGCACGGATAATCTCGTCATCCAGCCTGTCCCAATGGTTTCGGCCGAACTTCGTCGAGCAGGATTCGCCCGTGAGTATTCGCCGGACGGTCGATTGCCGCTGATTTACGATTACGAGAACGCAGATGCGTCGGCGCCGTTCCATGTTCTGCGCGGCGCATACACACGGTACGGACAGGTCACTGAACTGCTTCGCGAGTTTGACAGCATGTACGCCATCATTGGCCCCGGCGACGAAATCGCGCTGACCTTCGATGCTGCCGCAGTCACACCGTGCCCAGCAGGTTTCAAACGAAGTTTCATCCTGGTTTCACACGCATGGTGCAAGGACATGGACCTTTACACCGCCGAACCGCAGACACTCGAACCACTGCCGTTTCGCGGCATGACAAAATACCCGTACGACTCACGCGAACGCTTTCCAGACACACCTGAACTCCGGGCTTACCGTGCAACTTACAATACCAGAATGGCCTACTAAATGAATATTCCGAAACATCTTTAGCCCGGAAATCTTACCGGTTTACCGGCCCAGGACACCCTAAGCTTCATTTCGATGAGATTTCCGGGCTAACGACCCCCTGTGGCTTGTTGCTCCAGCCAGTCGCACGCCACAGGCAAAACCTTGCTCCAATGGAAACTCTTGGCCCGTTCCCATGCCGCGCGTCGGAACGATTCGTACATGTCAGGGTTCCCAACACAACGCTGCACGGCGTCGGCGAGTGATTCCGGTGTCTCGGCTGCGGAAACAAGGCCGGTCTGCTCATGGAGTGTTGATTCCGTCAATCCTGCAACCGGATACACAACGGCAGGTGTGCCCATGGCGTTGGCTTCGATCACGTTCAGTCCCCAGCCTTCACGGAGAGACGCATGCAGCAGCAGGTGCGCTTGTGCGAGCCGCTTGTCCTTTTCCTCCTCTGGCAGGCGGCCGGCGAAAATGACCCGGTCTGTCAAATGAAGCTGGTGCGCAAGCTGGCGGCAGGCGGGTTCCATTTCGCCGCCGCCAACTATCGTGAGGGTCGCATCTATTCCGCGTTTTAGAAGCTCTGCCAGCGCCAGTATTCCGTGCTCGACTCGTTTGTTGGGCGCAAGACGCGAAACCATAATCAGTCGAATCGGCGGCGTCAGAGGTTTGGGGTCGAGCGCGGGCAATGCGACCGTGTGAACGCCATAGGGGATGAGTTTGACCCGCCGGACACCGTGACTTTCGAGGATGGCCTTGGTTGTGGCTGAAGCTGTCCAGAACTGCACGTTGCGGTAAAGCCAATGAGTCACGCATTCCTGGTACCGGCCAATTGCAGATGTCGGCCATCGATAAAACACGTCCCAGATCGGACCCAAAACTTCATGCAAATACGCAATGCAATTCGTTTTGCACCACCACGGCGCGTACCACGGAATCCCATGGTGCTGGTCAATAACCAGATCGAACCGCGGCTGTCGCCGGTACCATTTCCACGCAGCAATCACGGATGTGCCCTTAAAACCCGCCCGAACGATGCGGATTCCCGAGATTTCGTCCTCGGGTGAAGCGCCGGGAAACGTGTTTGTGAACCAAAAGACCTCGTGCCCGCGCTCGCGGAGCGCTGCGAGGTAACCTTCGGTGACCCGTTCTGCCCCGCCTGCAAGCGGGTTTTTCGGGTCTCTCCAATTGAGCATCAAGAAACGCATGCTTGACCAAATCCTGTTCCGGGCTGGGTGGCCGCAACTGTCTGCGTCTGACTATCGCCAAAACCGGCCCAAAGTCAGGCCAAATCTCGAGTCCGGAATTCTCGATAGCGAGCCGATCGACCATGCAGAGCCGGCCCATAATCCACGCTGAAGGTCAAAACAACGTTCTCGACTGCTCCGAAGAGCGCCTACGATCCCCGCAAAGACGCTCTACAGGCAATCGGCAATCAAGGCGGCGATTGTGACCGAAACAGCAGTTCCAGCACCGACAGTTGTTTGGGATGCCGCTGCGGTTGTCTTTCTTGTTTGGCTCGTTCGGCTTGGGCCGTGCTGCTCTCTACCGACTTATCAGATAATAAAGCGCGTTTCTCTGAAGCCGGATTTCCTCTGCGTTGCCCGCTGACCCGACCGGGTATCCGTTGAAATCCAATGCCGTCACCTTGAGCATGGCGGCATCGGCGCGCTTGAATCGTACAGTTCCTTCAAGAGCCCGCACCTGCCACGGGTCCGTGCCGATACTGACAATACGCCTGACCGTTGGGTTCACTTGCTCCGTCTGCCGATTGCTTTCCCGCTCTTCGGTCATGACTTGGAGCAGGATTCGCTGTGAAGTCGCCAAAGGCCGGTCGTCCAGTGTCACTGCAATAATGTGCCCCAACTCGAGATGGCTGCTGACGTGCATGTCTTTCAGGTCCACCGGGCCGGCGGTCTTCAGCGCGCCACTAACACCTTGGGCACAAGGCGCGTTCAACCGGAGAACCCCGGCTCCGTAGTCCAAGCTGATTTCGCCTGTGCTGCTGGTCACGGTTTTCCTCGCATGGTCAACAAACGGAGTCAGATCGGCCAGTTTCGTCGATCCAACTTCATCCACAAACCGCACATTGACGCGCCCCGCGTAGTGGATGAGGGGATCAATGCGCTGGCCCGGCTTCACCTCGGCGCCCATCGGCACGTCGGCCAGACGCAGTTCGTCCAAGGCCGCGTCCTGAGGGAGCGGCGTGCCTTTAAGACCCAGCAAGTCGGCTTTGTTGAGCTTGATCTCGGCCAGTACCTGCCCAGGCGACACCAGACCGCGCCGGTAAATCAATGCTGCGGCAGGAAACTGGCCCACCATGGCTGGCGTCATCAGGGTCCACTGTTGCATCCAGAAATTTGGCTTAACGCCCCAGCGGCTGCCATCAAACGCGAAGTGAACAATTGCATCGCTGTCCTGCAATGCGCCATAAACTGCATAGTAAAGCGGTGCTTCGGAGCGGTATCGATTCGGGCGGCAAAACGTGGTTTCGGAGATCATTGAAGGTTTGTTGTCATAGTGCGGGTCCATGACAGGGTGGACGAATTGGCGCGGTTTGGCCGGGTCCTGTGCCTCGAACCGGAGTGCGCTGCGATCGGAGTAAGTGTGCCGGTTCCGGATGGACCATGCGGCGTTGTCGCCTTTGTGGTTGCACTCGAAATAGCCGTGGCGGTCGATGAAATCACCTGTGGTGTAACTCAGTTTCTCCAGCGGCCCAAACACCTCCGGACTCGCAGTGGACCAATTCGACGCCGTAATAAGGCCTTTGAAACCAAGCCCGCGAAGGAACGAAACCGTCTCCTGGTAGAATCGTGTTTGAAGCTCGAACAGAAAACACACGGTGTCTTTGTCGCGGGCTGTCTTCTCGTTGAACATGTTCCAGAGCGGACGGAAGGCGACGCGCCCTTCCGCCGGGGTGTCGCGGTTCAGCTTCGGGCCGTTCCAGGCAGCAAACGCAGCGTCCAAGGAACCGTACTTCCTCCGAAGCCAGTCACCAAACATCTTCTCGAGCAGGCGCAGTTGTTCATCAGGAATGTTCTTTGCGTCGAACGTCCAGAAGAAGAACGAATCTTCATTCTGCACTTCCACACCGAAGACCGCCGGTTCATCCAACAGGCGGCGACCCGTGGTTTCACTTGGCGTGGTCAGAAGTGCCCGCCACCATTCACGGTACTTTGCCTGGAAATCAGGATTGAACATGAGCGCGGCAAACGGATGCGACTTGCCATCGTACCCTTTGAGCCATGGGTGATCCGCGCGCGGCGTGAACCAGAGCGGAAAGTAGATTGAAAGGTGCGTGTAGATGCCCTCCGCCTTCATCGCCTCAACCACGGCCTGAATCCGTCGGATCGACTCAGGACTCACCTCGCCGTCTTTGTCGAACACAGCTCGGTGATGGCGGACCAGATTGACGCCGTACTTGGCGAGAAGCCGGGCTGTGCGCCGCAAATCGGCACCGTCCCGGCCTTCGCCGGACGGGCCATTGACAGCCCAGAAACGAACGGCCTGCCCGTTGGCGCTGTGAACGAACTGCCCGTTAGCAACAGCAATGAACCCGTGCTCGCCAGCGAACTTCTCATTCAAACGCCGCAGGTCAATTGCGCTCTCACCGAACTGGTCCCGGTCCGGATTGAAATCAAACCATTCCTCGGCTGCGCCGGGCCCGCTTTCTGCAGCAAAGTTCTCCCAGCAAACTCCTGCCATTGCCGTGAGCAGCATCAGCGCGACATTTCGAGCAGCCAATACACAGCGCTGCGCAACCGCAACCTTGCGGTTCCATCGAGATAAAGGCGTTTGTGGCAGGTTTGACACTACGCCATGCCACACTGTCCGACGCGATTTCGTCGCCCTCAGCGAAGAGGATGTTCGGTCACAAACTAAATCGCTTGAAGGCGAGGGTCTCGTTCGATTAGAGAGTTCGCGGTGGCTGTAAGGATTCTCCAAGATGGCATCACAGAATCGCCGAACCCCGCCTCTCCTTGATGGGCTGCCGACACGCTGCCTGTCCGGCTCGCACGTCAAAGAGATGTCATTCTCTGCAATCATTTCAAGGGTCACATGCATGGCTTGATCACACCTTTTCTGACCGAGATTGTCGAGGCGGCAGACAAACCCGCGGCGGGCGGCGGCGACAGAGAATCGCACAGACCTCAGCAAAACCGGGCTTTTTGTCAGGATACATTCGCAACCTCAATTTCCGCCTTATTGCCCCGATAAAGCCCTAACCAGCGCCCCGATCCGTCCGACTTGCTCAGGCCAGCGGCATCGAGTTGGCCCCAATTATCGTGTCTGTCACTCTATTCTGCCCCCTTGCCTCGGCTTTGGCCTTCCCGCCCTTACTCGGTCGCCTTCACCTTCAGCTCACTCAACAAGTGGCGAGACCCTGCCTCAGACAAACCACACATGCTGTACAAGCATATCCTCGTCGCCTTTGTCGAAATCCGAGAAAACAGACTTTGCTTGTCAACCGGCGCGGCCGCGGCAAGCAAAGGAAACAGCAGGCCCAATATTGAACTGTGCCGCCCCGTTATCGAAGGCTGGCTTTGATGCGGTAGTACCTAGCGCTTGAAAGTGGCTGGGGCACGTCAAGGACGCCAACCGGACGGAGCGCGGCTGAGCCGGTGTCCTCGATAGGCACTCGTGCGATTTCCTGCCATTCCGCGCCCGGAGCAAGACTCGAGCTGACTTGAATCGAGTAGATGCGATTGAACGCCCCGTTGAACTCTAGTTCGATGCCCTGGTCATCAAAAGAAACCCTGTCGAAAGCGAGTTTGCTTGCTCGATCCAAGGGGTTTGTGCCCGCGACATATTCGGCGCCTGTGGGCATGCAATCGCCGTCGGGATCGGCATCCAGGTCCTCTTGCCATGTTGGTTCAAGGCCGTGTGTGAGTTCATACAAATCGTCCATGCCATCGGCGTCAGTGTCAGCGTTGGGTGCTGCGACCAGGACTGCCGCTGGCCTTGACGCGACCGCACCGGCGTCGTTCGACACAATCACGTCGTATTCGCCCGCGTCGCTGACCTGCAGGTTCAGCAATTGCAGGGTGGCAGTGGTGGCTCCGGGCAATGGCGTGCCGTCCTTGCGCCATTGGAAACGTGGGTTGCCCTGTGCCCGAGCTGCAACCTGAAGTACTGCCGACCGCCCGACCAGAGTTGCCAACCCCGTCGGGTGCTCATCAATGATCGGCAGAGAGCTAACAAGCGGTGGACCGCCAGGGGTGGGGACGGAAGCAATCCAGTTGGCAGGATCGTTGCCGTAAGCATGTTCGGGCTGGCGTTGCAAGCTGAAACCAAGACCGTCCGCGCCAGGCGGCCATGGGATTTGTTCGCGGTAGTCCACGCGGTCAACCACAAGTTCGGTCCACGTCGGGTTCTCCGCTGTTCCAAGACGGAGTGGTGCGAGCAGTCGAATGCTCTCATTGCTGTTGTCGAGTTTGCCCTTCCATGGGCCGAACAAGCGCACTTGGGTGCCGAAACCGTATTTGGCGCGAAACGCTTCGGTCTGTGTCCTGTCAACCAACGGATCGAATCCGACCAACAGGAGCCGTTCCCCGGGCAGCATTGTGATGTTTTGTGGAAAGGTGAAATCAACGGCGTGGGTGACACGCCATGTGTTGGTTGGGGCTTCGGAGTCGAACAATGGCACAGGGTCGTTTGCGAGGTTGAGAAGCTCGATGTACTCGTCTTCGGGCGCGTCCCACCATGCGCCGTTGGCAAATACGTCCGGTGGGTGATACATGATTTCTGAAATGATGACGGGGCCGATGCGCGGCCCGCTGTTGGCACTACCCAAAGACGCCGAGCTTTGAAGAACGAAGTGTTCTTCGCCCGTGCTGATGACATGGCGCCCGTAAGTGGCACCTTGCGGCGAGGCCCCAAACTTGAACCCGTGAACGTACCCGGTCAGATGCCCGTTCGGCGTGGCCGAGAAAAGATAGACCTCCTCGCCCGCCGCGCTTAGGCCGAAACTGTCCAGTCCACCCGGGCGATTAAACTGGTCTGCATCCACCACCAGAAACCCGCCTGGAGGAATGACACTTTGTTTTGGCATCCGGTATTTCGGGGTGCTCAGGTCGTCAGAGAGAAGCCAGCCGGTTATATCGACAGGTTCAGACCCGGGATTGAACAGCTCGATTGCATCGCGTTGGCCTGAGCCCGGATTTGCAAGAATCTCAGTTATCAGAACTGTTGGGACTGTGGCAGGCGGCGGCTCAGCGTGGCCCGGCGTCCCAAGCCATGCCGTTCCGGGACGCCATGCGGCGGCCGTGCTGAGCTTGTTGGGAGGAACGTCCGTGCTCGTCGGGACAAGGGCAAATCCAACGCCGCGCGTTGCCGGATACCATCCACTGTCGTAGTGGAATTCTTCAACCACCTCATCCATCGGGCCGACAAGGCAAATTGTCTCGCCGTCATTGTCAAGCCGCCCTGTGTATTCGCCTGCAAGACCGGGGATTGAACTGTGGCGTCTTTCGAGTGCCGCGCGGTTTGCGGCAACAACCACACGTCCGCCCGCAGGCAGCGATTGCACTGCACCGGTCGAGAAATCGAATTGAATGCCATGTGTGAACCGGAACCCGGCAAGGTTGATGGTTGAACTGCTCGCGTTGACCAATTCGATGAACTCGTAATCGTCCGGGTCAATGTCGGAGTCCGGGCCATCAGCTATGGGACTGAACATGATTTCGCTCACGCGCAACTTGGGGACTGCGGTAACGAATGTGCCGACAACGGGTCCGCTCCAGTTTGTACCCTGCCGGGCGCGTGCGAACACACGCACGTTGCGATCCAGCCTGATTGGACCTGAGTACAGGGACGCTGTCGGTCGTACGGCACCGCGTGGCATGCGCGGATCTGCGCCGTCGAGAGTGTAGTAAATCGAGCCTGCTGGGGCCGTGATTGACAGAAGCGTGCCTGTCTTGACGAACCCCGGTGTAAGACCGAACTCAGGGCTGCGAAGGAATTGGCTGTCAATCCAGTTGAATCGATCCCGCACCCATTTCTTCTTGTTTGCGATGATTTGGGCGTAGGTGGGCTGGATGTAAATGCTTGGGTTTGGCCAGATGTAGTTATTAAGCCTTGGCCAGCGTGAAAACTCGCGATCCTTGCCTTCGTTAAGGTAAGCGGCGATTTCGTCGATGCGCCCAAGGACGTTTGTTGGGTTGAGAATGTTTGTTCTGAGGACGCTCCAGCGGTCTATGATTGCTTGGTTGAAGTCAGGGTCGCCGTTGCGGGTTGTGGTTGATGTTGTGCCTGTGATAAGCCGCCGGAGCCAGATGTGGTCGTCCGCTCCAATGAGAGCCCAGTACCAGCCTGACGGATTCCATCCATCGAGGTAATCAGCGTTGCCGAGGCTGAGGTTCCAATCCCATATCGGGTCCATCTTGACTTTGCCACCACGGTCTTTGTGGAAGTAATTGCTGAGCCTGTAGCCGTCGATTTGTTTGGTAAACTCGACGATCCAGTGATTATCCACGAAAGAGTCTATGTCGATGAACGCTGAGTAATGTCTGGCGCCAGTGCGGGTCAGCCAATCTGATGCGTAAAGAGCTTCTTCGAAAGCGTTGAGGTAATTGCGCAGCCAGTTGCGCTGGGCGGTGTTGATTTCGCGCGGTTTCGGGTCGTGGTACTTGAGGTATTGGGCGTTGAACCCCGCGCCGCCGCGTGTGGTGAAATTGAGATCGCCCGGGCTGTCCTTGTCTTTCTTAAAAATGTAGCCGCCGGTGACCTCAGGCTCGGTTGTCACACTTGGTCCCATGCGCGCCACTTCGACCCTGTTGTTGTCGATCTCGATTTTTTCAAGCAACACATAGATGCCCTTGTAGTCTGTTGGGTAAGTGAGCGTGCCGCGGGTTTCGTCGATGAACACCTCGACGAATTTGCGCCGGACTGCGTAATGGCCCATTTGCTCGTGAAGCTCAAAGGATAGGAAATTGTTGAGGAGACTTTTGTCGGAATAGGGGCCGTGCAGAATCCAATCGTCGTTGGCCGGCAAACCGAACAACGGGACGTTCTGGTTGACCCCGGCTGCATCGGTCAACTCGAGTCGATACGGCTGTTTCGGAAACCCGCGCGATGACTGGCCGCGCACGTTCAATCCGCCCATTCCCCGGTGTGTCGCAGGTCCAAGCAATGCCGACCGACCACGCACGGTGTCAATCGCAGTAACGAATACCGGAGTGCGCGAGGCCGAATCGCCCGAAATGCCCGGCTGAGCCGGCTGAATGATCAGCAACGGTAAGTTGGATGAGAAGTTTGACAAGCTGGTTGCGACCAATTGGTAGCATTCGGCGATGACCCTGCTTGGCAGCAGACCGTCCTGATATACTCGCGCCTGAAATACAATGCTGCCGCTGATCGTAACGGGACTGGTGTATCGGATGCCGCTGGTTGGGGAGGGCGCCACGCCGTTGGTCGAATAATAGATCGTGCCCGAAGGCGCCTGTATCCCGACAACAAGTCTGTTCGTGACGTACATGCCGCCTGGCACCAAGAACTCCGGGTCTGGCGCAAACCCCGGTCCGCCCGAAGCGTTGGCCGAACCCGGAGTCGGTTTAGTGAAATACCCCGTTATGGATGGATCCACAAGGTCTCGCCCATATGAAATGTCCGTTCGCTGTGGCGGATATGCGGGCGAGAAAACGTCGATGACGTTCGTATTCGAGTCAAGCAATGCAAGGTACTCGCCGTCATTCGAAAGCTTGAAGTTTGTGTGCAGTTCCGGGCTTGTCCGATCTTTGCCCGATGCCCATACAAGCAGATAACTCGCCGGACCCACAACGACCTCCGGAAACCGCCATTTGGTAGGCACAGCAGCGTCGTCGGTCAAAAACCAACCTTCCAGTGACACCGGCTCATCGCTCAAATTGCGCAACTCGATCCATTCCGAGTGCGCACCGTCCCGGTCGCGTATCCCCGTGCCGTTGTCCGCGAGGAATTCGGAAATGATTACTCGCGCTGGTGGCATGCTCTTGTTGAGCGTGCATGACCAGTCGGTTCCGACAAACGGCATCGCTTCGGGTGTGGTGTCTGTGATGCCATGGTTCGGTGCCCATGCAAAAACCACGGGCCCCTCTGCTGGTTCCGGAAAGGTGAATGTGTAGTCAGCCGGGGAAAGCACCTGTAGCCCGGTGGCTGGTACGCCATTGACAAGCAAATCGCCCGCGTCAACACCGCGCACCGCACGGTTGAATGAGATTTCCACACTTGTCAACTCGCGCACAGAACTGCCGGGCGGCGGAAACACAGACTCGATTCGCGGCGGACGATCATCCAACTCAATTCTGAGCGATGCTGCGAAGAGAAAGTCACTGCTGCCGGAAAGCGAATTATTGGCGGCTTGAACTGCAATGACATTCCGGCCAGGTCTCAGAAGCCCTTGGTCAGGCACGAAACTGGTGTTGAATATGTACGGCTCCTGATCCGCATTGATGGCCGTTGTGGTGTAAGCCGGCTCGCCTTCGGGCATGTTGACACGAGCGATCTCACGGCCATTGATCCACACAATGCATCCGTCATCAACGCGCAAATCAAGTGTGATGCTTAATACAAGCTCCGGGGCAGGCACATCGAACGCCTTTCGCAAAAACAGGGTGACGTATTGACCCCGCATGTCGGCCAAATCCGTGTTGCCCGTGTACCCTGTGCCCTGCTCGTAGAAGAAAGGCCCGCTGCCCGTCAGCCACGCTGAATCGTCAAAGTCGGCCCGCCGCCACGCGGTTGTGTCCGGCGTCGAAGCCTCGCTGAGACCTTTGAAATAGCGCCAGTCGGCATCTTCGTAGAACCCAATCTCCGCCGCACTCGCAACCACCGCTGCTAGAACCGCTGTCCAGGCGACGATCCACCTGAAGACCCGTTTCGAATGTTTTGAATTCACTTCCACAAACTCCGCTTTCATCGGCCGACCGCTTGCCGTGTCTTGCCTGCGTAGTCTTCCGGTGCCATTCGAAGCAATCGCCAACGATACCAACCTCCAGCACGCATATTCCATGCCCAAAGTAATCCGCGGAGCGTGTGGCTTCAAACACTAAAGAGAATGCAAGCCCCCGGGGAATCCCACTGGCCTGCAGGCATGAGTGCATCTTGGGGGGGCACAGTGAGACTTCCGGACCAAGACTCATGCCAAGAAGAACTGCAGCTTGGCGCGGCGGAACCCCAATCCCGAAAACAATTCCCCATCGCCGAACACCTTCACCAGGCCTTCGGCATCCCTCAACTCCAATCTCTGAACAAATATCGTGTCTGTCACTCTATTTGCTCCGCACGCGCCACCCCCGCCAAACGGCACTCACCGGTCATCGTAAACTTCACTCAGGACGCCATGATGCCCGCCCAGCCCGCTCCAACCCGGCCGCCACAATATCGTGTCTGTCACTCTATTGGTTCCGCCACCGCAAAACCCTCACCCACCCCTCAAAACAATCCACGGAAACTTCACCTCTGACGCGACAATGACTGTCCAGGCCGGTTTAACGCCCCTCCCACTGTGGATTTCACCGTGATCACCGAGCCGACCAAGCCGACAACGACATCACGTGAAAACAATCCCCCATCACC
>JAAYVR010000259.1 GCA_012517065.1 Verrucomicrobiota bacterium
CTTCCACCATCCAAGGGCTGAAAGCCCGCTCTATTACATTCCCTTTCGCATCTTTCGCGTTATTTCGCGGTTGAGACCTACCTGGGGCGTTGCCCAAGCCCGGGAATCGCACCGCCTAACTAGACCAAGACGCCCAAAGCTTCATTCCGGTGCGATTACCGGGCCAGGCTGGTATGAATCGGGCCTTCGGCCCTTCTCAACTCGTGCGGAGCGGCAGCGGTGATTACATTGAGATTCTTGTTGCTGTCCGATGATCACTGTTTGCTATCAACCGTTTCCAGACTGCGCCGTGCCCCCTGTGCTTTGTTCCAGGTCTATGGTCTATGGTCTTGGGTCTCTGGTCTTTGGTCTCCCCTGCCCGCGCTCCTGCACGCGGTGGAAAAAGCAACGGCTCGGGAGCGCGGCCGTCCCCGGCCGCATCAACCCGATGACCGATCTTGCGGCCTGTTTCAATCACGCAAATCCGGCGCCCGAACATTTCACCGGCTGGGTGCGGCCAAGAATGGTCGCGCTCCTATTGCAACCCGTTGGGTGAGCAACTGTGTAGAGGTTTACTCCGGCTTGGGAGGTTTTGGTGGCTCGGGCGCCGGCGGCACCGGCGGCAACACGGCGTCCACAGGTGAGACCTCGTGCGCAGTCGTGGAAGCCGGAGTAGCGGGTTTGGGTTCTTCTTTCTTTTCTGCCATGAGCGCGTGGCGCTCTTTGAGCAGTGAATCAAGCGACCATTTCGGGACGAGGAAAACCCACGGTTCGAGATTTTTTTCCTGTTTGAATTTCTCGTCTAGCTTTTCCGTTTTCTCTTTGAATTCCTTGTCCAGTTTCTCTTTGTCCTCGGGTTTTTCGTCCTGTCCCGGCGTGCGTTCTTTCGGGTAGTTGGCGTTGACGGTCATGGCCAGATAATAAGCGCTGTCGTTTTGTTTGTTGCCCACTTTGACCGTGTAGGTGAATCCGTCGAATGTTTCGAAAACAGCGACGGTTGGTTTATCGAGGCCGGTGACTTCGGGTTTGGGGTCGATGACGACGTCGTTGAAGCTCGGCCATGCAAGCGCGTTGGGAATGCTGGAAACCTTTGATGCGTCGAGCTTCTCGTCGGGCTTGGCATCGACAAGCTTCCATTCAGAGGTTTCGGTGTCACGGGCAATGTGCCATGAGTTTGTCGCGTTTTGATATGTGACGGCAACGGATTTGACCTTCTCGATCTTGAAGAAATCTTTGTTCAGCCATTGTTCGGGTTTAGGTTCGATGTTGCTGAAGCTTTCCGAGACAAGGCTGACAAGATCTGTTTTCCCGGAGACCATCACGTAGCGCCCGTCTGGCCAGCCTTCATCGCCTCCGAACGGCGATGATTCGGTGGGCTGGCGGCGGTGTTGCTTACCCAGTATGACCGACCGGACGACTTCGCCCTTGGCGTTCCTCAGTTCGACAACTGTTCCGGGCTTTTCACCTTCGGTGGTCAATTCGAGACGTGCGAGTTGTGATGGGCCGATTGTTTGGGCCTGGATTATCTTGAGTTCCCATAGCTTGCGAAGGAACTCGGATATTTCAGAGAAATTTGCTTTGTACCCGCCACGTTCCTTGATTGTCCAGACTTCGTCTTTCTGGACAAGGTTAACCTGATTTGTTCCGTGGCGGATCGTGATCTGGGCAATACTGTTGACATCGAAGTCTCCGAGGACTTTTTGTCCCATGAGACCCGAGGAGGTTTGATACGAAGCGGCTCTGCGACTGCGGAGCCACAAACCAAGTCCGCCAATGACCAAAGCGGCGACAAGTATAAGAGTGAGTTGTCTGCGGTTCATTTGGCTGCTGTTTGTTTGCGTTTAATGATTGCCAGAGCAACACCGGCGATGGTCACCATCGCAGGCATGCCGGCGATATTGATCCATTTAAGCCTTGTCTCGAGGGCGTCGATATCCCTGCGAAGCTGTTTGCGCACCTGCTTGAGTTCGCGGTTTGTTGCGGCTTCCTTCTGTCGAAACCGTTTGATCTCGTCCTGAACCTCCTTTGGAAGGATGGCGCGCTGGCTCTTGTCGGCGTTGCGCTGCAGCTCGTTGATTTTCTGTTGGGCATCGACCAGGTCCTGTTCGAGCTGTTTGATTTTCGCTCTGTATTGTTCTTCAGCCTGTGCCTGGATTTTGCGCACGAGAGTGAATGGGCGGTTCTTAACCGCGCGGCTGCGCACGGCGATGAGATCGCTGTCGCCCATCAATTGCTCGACGACATTTTGTATGAAATTGAGGTTGCCATTGAACGGCGAGATGAGCCTGTGACCGAAGAAATTCTGGATTGACACGCAGAACTGGTCGTAGGCGAAATCGCTGTCGCCAATCAGTACGACCACGCCGTCGGTTGTTGATTCTTTCAGCCAATCGGACTTCTTTTCTTCTGGCTTATTGCCGGATTCGCCCTCTTTTTCGTCTTTCTTGTCGGATTGCGAATCGCCGCCCGGTTTGCCGTCGGGGAAAGCGGTCTTGAACTTGCCGGTGAGGCGAACGGCGAGTGCGTACTCCTTGCCCGACGGTGAAAAGTCCTTGGTCGTATCGCCTCCGAACTGGGCAAGCATTTTATCGACAAGCTGAGAGTTGCCGGAGCTTTTGAGCAGAACGGTCTGTGTGATTCCTGAAGCGGGGCTGCCTGTGAAGACTCCTGCGCCAACAAGCAGCAGGCTGTCGATCTCGCTTGTTGTGACGTCCGCCCGATCAATTGCATCTTGTGTGAGCGACAGCCATGTGGCTTCGGGGGCAACGACGCCACGGTCGCCGCGTCTAACCTGAGTTACGTAGTTCTTATCAGCGATGACTTTGCTGACATCGAATTCGAGCCCCCATGCTTTGAGCAGTTTGTCCAGTGTTGAACCGCCCGAGGCGGCGCGCTGCATCATGTCCTGCATGTTGAGTGAGTTGCGGGTGGCAACGATTGACATTGGGTCCAAGAGGGCGACGAGCCGGCCGCCGCGCAGGACGAACTGGTCCAATGCAAACTGCGTTTTCTCGGAAATGTTCGACGGGTGAATGACGAGCAGGACATTTATCGAATCATCGATCTTCTCGGCGGTGAGATCGACTTGTTTGACGTCGAAATCGCGTTTCAACTCGTTGATGAGAACCCAAGGGTCTTGCTGGCCGCCGCCCATCCGCATGAGCATGGGATTTGTTTGGCCGAACACGGGAAGGCCGCTCATGACACCCAAGGTCGGTTTCGTCGGGTTTATCACCCGGGCGATGGCACGGGTGAGATCGTACTCGAGCAATCGCTCGCGGGTGGGGTCAAGGAACGGAATAGCCACCTTTTGGTCAAGGCATGAGATGGCCAGGCCGAGGTACACCTTTTCGCCGAGGTTAATCACGCCGCCCTCGCTGAAGTTCTGGCCTTCGACGCCATCCAGCCGGGCCGAGTCCTCGGCGTCTGAATCCGGCTGAGGATCGAATTTGCGAATCTCGATTTTGCCACGGGAAGCCTGGCGGTACTCGGCCAGCAGGTCTTCGACCCGTTGCGCATAGTTCTTGAGTGCGACCGGCATTTGGTTTTCGCCCCTTGTGCAGTAGAAGTTGATGATGACCGGGGTGTCGATTTTGTTCAGGATTTTCCTTGTTCCTTCCGAGAGCGTAAAAACGCGGTCCTCGGTGAGGTCAAGCCTGGCTTTCACAGTTGACGTGATTGCGCCAACCGCAACAAGCGCAAGGAACATGGCGGCAACGCCGATGCCCGAGTAAATGTACGGTTCCCACTTCTTGATGTTAGCGTTCATATGACGTGGAACAGAAGTCGCATGGTTGAGTTTATGCCTCAGATGCCGTCATCCGGCCCGGTGGCTGCGGATGATCACGCCGGTTGTGAAAAGTGAAAACACCATCACGAGAATGAAGTAGATAAGGTCGCGCGAGTCGATCAAACCGCGCTGAAAAGTCTCAAAATGCGGCCATACGCTGAACGAGGCGATTAGATCGACCAGCCATGTCGGTGCCCACTGCACAAGCAGATCGGTCACTGGCGGCCACCCGGCAAGAATCAGAAACAAACAAATCACCACAGATATGATGAAGCTGACAACCTGGTTCCGCGTCAGAGCCGATGTCATGCTGCTGATTGACAAATACGCCCCGGCCGTCAACAGGCTGCCGAGGTAGCCACAGAATATTGCGCCCATGTCCGGGTCTCCGAGATAAGCCACCGTTATCACCATTGGGAACGTCAGGAACAACCCGATGGCCAGAAACGCCCATGACGCAAGGAACTTGCCCAAAATCGCCTGCCATGCCGTCACCGGCATGGTGAGCAGAAGCTCGATCGTGTGCAGGCGACGTTCCTCCGACCAAAGCCGCATTCCCGCTGCCGGCACAAGAAAAAGATACAGCCATGGATGCCACATGAAAAACGCGAACAGTGATGCTTCGTTCCGCTGGAAGAATCGGCCCACCATGAAGGTGAAGAATCCGAGCAACAGCAGAAAAATCACGATGAACACGTAGGCCACCGGCGACGTGAAATAGCCGGTGAGCTCGCGTTTGGCGATTGTTATCACGTTGCCCACGGCACTCCACCGCGGACCATTGAGTGCTGCCACTGAAGCTTGAGAAGTAACAGAAGCGTCTGTGTTCATGGTTTAAGCTATTCCTTCTTGCTTGGTGCAGTGTCCGGAAGTGTGATGCTGCGGAATACCTCGTCCAATCTGCCCTCCTCGGTCTTGAGCTCGAGAAGTCGCCATTTCTCACGCATAACGAGGTCGAACAGGCTCTCTTCGAGCTGCCCATCAAGCGCGGTTGGCGAGGGAACAACCCGGGCACAAAGCGCGGGACCGTCTTCCTTGACAAAGAGGGTCTTGCGCACTGTTGAAAGCTGTTGGAGCCGATCGCGCAGCTCGGCGGCGGTGGGGCCTTTGACGCGCATGGTAACTGCGCCGGCCATTTCAGACCGCTGCCGAAGCTCCTGCGGCGTCCCGTTTGCAACAATCCGGCCGCGGTCGATTATGATCGCGCGTGTGCAGGCGGCATCGACTTCTTCCAAAATGTGCGTCGAGAAAACTATGGCTTTCTTTTCGCCCATTCGGCGTATGAGCGTTCTGACCTCGTGCTTTTGGTTCGGGTCAAGACCGTCGGTTGGCTCGTCGAGAATCAGCACGTCAGGGTCATGGATGATCGACTGCGCGAAGCAGGTTCTGTGACGGAAACCTTTGGACAGTGTATCGATGCTCTGGTGCCTGACCGATTCGAGGAAACAGAGTTCTATGGCGCGTTCGACTGCTTTGTCACGCGCAGCACCACGCAGGCCGCGCAACTCTGCAGCGAACCTGAGAAACCCCATAACAGTCATGTCGGTATATGCCGGGGCGTTCTCGGGCAGATAACCAATCAGCCGTTTTGCGGCAATAGGGTTTTCGACAACATCGAATCCACCAATGGTGATGCGCCCTGATGTCGGGGGGATGAACCCCGTGATCATTCGCATGGTGGTGGATTTCCCGGCGCCGTTCGGGCCGAGAAACCCGAGGACTTCGCCGCGTTCAACGGTGAACGACACTCCGTTGACCGCCAGTTTCGGACCGAAAGCTTTGACCAAGTTCTCTACTTTGATCATGTATTGCTCTCCAATTCCACCTGTGGTCTGATTGTTACGGTCGCGCCAACAGATTCACACTATTGCGCCCGATTCAGACCACTGTTTTGCCATCGCGAAGCCAGAACCCGTGTTGGGCTTGTTTGGCGATGGCAAGTCATTTGCGACTTCGCCGTGCCGTGTGACACATTGTTTTACACTACTTGTCAAGAGGTCTCACCGGAAATTCGACATTGAAAATGGAAAACGTTCAAAATTCGATTGAAAACCGAAGAGGCGATGCAATATATTCGGTGCGTGTCCGTGGGGTGTTTTCGGGCACATGGTCGGGACGTAGCGCAGCCTGGTAGCGCGCCTGAATGGGGTTCAGAAGGTCGTGAGTTCAAATCTCACCGTCCCGACCATCTTGTTTTCCACAAGCTCATCCAGTACCAGCCGCACGCAGGAAAGAGCGCGAGCGATTCAAGAAATGCGCAATACTGGCGATGCCGCGCAAAAACAGACCAGGGCAATCGGAGATTATCGCCAACGTTTTGCGAAGCCCGTTGATCTTGTCCAACCGTGACGGGACAGAAAGATTAAAGGCGCAGGAATAAAACATCATTGGCAGAAAAATGGGTGGCAGAAAAATGAGGTTGGAGTGGGCGATTGATGTGAAGCGAATCAGCGACTGTTTTGTTTTTGGCAGGGTCGTCCCGTTGGCAGCAAGCTTGCCCAGATTAGAGCACGTTTGGTACTGGAATTAACGCACTAAGCTCTGTGGCCACACTGGGCCATTGGCGAGCATTGATTTTGAGAGTTTTTGCTTGACCATAGCCCAGCATAGGGGGGACATTGCGCTCCCGAGAAGATCAAGAACGGAACAAGACATAAACACGTAGTGCGTCAGGATGCACGAGAATCAATCAATACTTCACGCACTAAGTCGGCACCCGGCGGGTTCCGGATGTGTTGCTTGTGTTCGCATTGCCGAGTGGGCCGGCCGGCAGTTGGGAGTTGCGACGCCGTTTGTTACAGATGCGGGAAATGATTTTTGAGCGTATGCTTCAAGGCCAACGTAGTGAGTCTGAGTGTGTTGCTTCCGTTTCTTTACAACGGTTGCGGGGAATACGGCACATCGCTTTGGACCTTGATGGCACGCTTTACAGGGGGCAAACGGTGTTCCGCGAGACCATACCGTTTCTGGCGTTATTGGACAGGCTGCGAATAGGCCGGACTTTCCTCACAAACAATCCCTCGAAACGGCCCGAGGAACAACTCGAGCACCTGCGTCAACTCGGTATCGAGGCAAGAGAAGACGAGTTATACACCTCGGCACACGCTACGATTGAACTTCTGCGGGTGAGGTTTCCGATGATACGGCGGGTTTTTCTGCTGGGAACCCCGGGTTTGGCGGAGACTTTTGCGAGGGCGGGATTTGAGATGACGTCGGACGATGCGGCGGATCAGCCGGACGCGGTGGTGGTTGGGTTTGACCTCACCCTGACACACCAGCGGCTGTGTCGTGCGGCGTGGTGGATCGACAAGGGCATTCCGTGGTTTGCCACGAATCCGGACCTTGTTTGTCCGACCGACCAGCCGACGGTGCTGGTGGATTGCGGGGCGATATGTGCTGCTCTGACTGCGGCGACTGGCCGTTCTCCTCTTGCCGTGGCGGGCAAACCCGATCCTGCAATGCTACGTGGCATTCTACATCGACGCGGGCTCGAACCACGGCAACTGGCGATGATAGGGGACCGGCTCTACACGGACATAGCAATGGCACGGGCGACCGGGGCTTTGGCGGTTTTGGTTCTGACCGGCGAGACAAAGGCCGACCAGGCAGCAAGAGCTCAACCCGCTCCTGACATTGTTGTTCCAACGCTTGGAGAACTTGGCTCACTGCTGATTCGGGCAAAGCAATGTGATTGCTGATGGTGATTCTATGGATCTGTCGGATAAACGTTCACGGACACTTGACGAGCTAACCAGCGCACCGCTTGACCTGCTGGTGATCGGCGGCGGCATTGTTGGCGCCAGCATTGCTCGTGACGCTGCGCAACGCGGCCTGAGGATCGGACTTGTAGAACAACACGATTTTGCCTTTGGCACCAGCAGCAGATCAAGCCGGCTGCTTCACGGCGGGCTCCGATACCTTGCGCAGGGGCGGATCAGGCAGGTTCAACACGCGAGCCACGAGAAAATGATTCTGCATCGGATCGCGCCGCATCTTGCACAGCCGCTGCCTTTCGTTTTTCCCACCTATCGCGATCATCCCGAATGGCCGCTTTGGCAATTGAAGATTGGCGTGAAGCTGTACGATCTTTTGTGCGGCGGGCATAACCTTGGAAACTCCTCGTGGCTAAGTCCCGAACAGTTGCTTCGTAAACACCCGGGGTTGCGCCGGGAAATGTTGACAGGTGCAGTGCGCTACTATGACGCACTGACGAACGATGCGCGGTTGGTTATCGATTCGCTGCGGTCGGCTGCGCACAGTGGTGCACTGGTGCTCAATTACGCAAAGTTTGTTGACGCAAATAGCTGTCTGACATCCAGGCCGCCGCTGACGCCATGGGAATGTGTTGTGGAAGACCGATTGGTCGGCAAGCAGTTCATTGTGAAGGCCCGTGCAGTAGTCAATGCCGCCGGTCCATGGTCGCCATCGCTGCCGCACAGCCGTGTTCGCCTGAGACTCACCAAGGGGGTGCATCTTGTTGTTGACCGCGCACGTCTGCCTGTTGATGAAGCTGTGGTGATGATGGAAGGCCGCCGAATACTGTTCGCAATTCCATGGTGCCAGCGGACAATTCTGGGCACAACCGACACGGATTTCGATGGGTCACCCGACTTTGTGTTCACAGACCCGGCGGACACGGAATACCTGCTCGGCGTGATCAACCAGTTTTTCCCCGGCGCTCGACTCAAAGGGTCAGATGTGATCAGCAATTGGGCGGGTGTGCGTCCTCTGGTCGCAGATTCGCACGGAAACCCGTCCGACATCTCGCGATCGCACGAGATTCGCCTTGCGGAGCCTGGCTGGTGGGATATCACAGGTGGCAAGCTGACCACTTGTCGGCTGATGGCGGAGCAGGCGGTGGACCGTGTTGTGAAAGCGCTGCGTGCTGCGCGTGTTTTGACTCGGGAAATCAAACCATGCCGCACGGCTGAAGAACCTCTTTTGTCAACTCCTGACGAGGATGGGTCCGGGGGAGTCTGTCCGCCTGAATGGGGCGAAGGTCCGGTTTTGCGTGCTGTTGAGCAGGAGTGGGCAGTGCATTTGGACGACGTCATGGTTCGGCGAACTTCGTGGCACTATTACCTTACCGATGCTGCTGAACGCGCACGGCGAGTGGCTGATTGGATGGGCGAGGCGCTTGGTTGGGATGGTGCTACTCGGCTGGCCGAGTTGGAACGGTATCGCCAACAGGCCGGAATGCGCGCCAATTCACTGTCTGGCGGGCAGCCCATGCCAAGCACCCGTGCAGTTGCGACGCGAGTCAAGGACTGAATGGCCGTTGAGGCGTGGGCATGTAAGAATACTGATTTTTGCGTTTGCGATGTGACGAGGCTCACATGAACAATACCCGGAACACCGCGTCATGCTAAGACTGCTGAACTGGTTCAGACCTGCGCCGCCGATTCCACGCTTGTCGGAATCTGAAATCGAACGTCGTTATCCACGTGAACGTTGGCGTGTTTTCGAGGCTGCGTTTTTCGCTTATGCCCTGTTTTACATAGTCCGCAACAACCTCGCGCCGGTCTCGAAGGAAATGGGCCTGGCACTTGGCTATGACAAGTCGATGATCGGCGACATTCTTGCCGGAACGGCCATTGCATACGGCGTCGGCAAGTTCGTGATGGGATATTTCGCTGACCGTTGCGACGCGCGAAAGTATATCGCCGTCGGAATGCTGCTCACCGCAGCCATCAATTTCGTTTTCGGCGCCACGGCCAACTATTGGGGGCACGTGTTCCTTTGGACACTCAACGGTTTTGTGCAAGGAATGGGATACGGTCCTTGCGCGCGCGGGTTATCACACTGGTTCAGTCCACGAGAAAGGGGAACGTTTTTCGGGATTTGGAACATTTCGCACAACCTTGGGGGTGGCGTAGCCGGTTTCCTTGCCGCGTGGTGCGCCGAACGCTGGGGATGGCCATCGGCGTTTTATGTCCCGGGAATTATCGCAGTGTTTGGCGCCGTATATCTCTTCTGGCGGATGCGCGATACTCCCCAGTCAGTTGGTCTGCCGGGAATCGAAGAGTACAAGAAAGATTGGCCACAAGATCACAAGGACGCCGGCGAGCAGGAACTGACAGCCAGAGAACTCCTGTTTCGCTACATTCTGCCAAACAAACAACTTTGGTTGCTCGCTTTGGCGAACATATTTGTGTATATCGCGCGGTACTCGATGGTGGACTGGGGGCCAACCTACCTCAAGGAAGCCAAGGGCGCTTCGCTCACCGAAGGCGGATTCAGCACGACGATCATCGAGTTTGCCGGTGCCGCGGGAATGATTTCAATGGGCTGGCTGTCTGACAAGCTTGGCGGGCGCCGCGCTCGAGTGAGTTTCATTGCGATGCTTCCGCTCGCGTTCGCTTTTGCTGCGATAGCGTATGTCCCGCCGAGGTATCTGTGGCTTGATATGGCGCTGTTTGGGGTAATCGGATTCCTCGTCTATGTTCCGGTCATGTTTTCGGGCGTGGTTTCACTCGATCTCACGTCGAAAAAGGCTGTGGGAACAGCAGCAGGTTTTGTCGGGTTTTTCGGGTACGTCGGGCGGGTCATCCAGGGGAAGGGTTTGGGCTGGATTGCGCAACATCACGGCTGGGACACCGCGCTGTGGGCGGTGGTGATTTGCACGGTTATTGGGGCCGTGCTGTTGGCCACTTTGTGGAATGTCCGTCCACGCGGTTGAGCCGCCCTGTGAAAGAATCCAAGAAAAAGAGAAAAGCAATGAACGCTGAAAAACAGTACTGTGACATTAGTCAAGAGGCACAAAGTCAAAGCGAGCACGCGTTGTCGGCCGCTCTTGCCGGTTTTCTTGCAATTGGAATTGGCTTTTCGGCCGTGTCAGCGGCTTCCGCCCAGGACGCTTCGGCCGCTTTGCGGTTGGTCCACTCGGCCCGCCCGTTGGTGATTGCCCACCGTGGCTATTGCGAGTTTGCACCTGAGAACACGCTGCCGTCTTTTGACCTTGCCATCCGCGCTGGCGCGGACCTTGTCGAGTTGGACTATCACCATAGCAAGGAAGGCCAACCAATCGTCATTCACGACGGCACCCTGGACCGTACCACGGACGCGACCAATCGCATTGGCCGGGTCAAGATTGCAGTTGGCACGCTGACAGTCGATGAATTGAAGAAGTTCGATGCTGGAGCGTGGTTCGATTCAAAGTACGCCGGAACGCGGCTTCCGCTGCTGAGTGAAGCCCTCGAGTTCATTCAGGGACGCGGTGGCGTCACGCTGATCGAACGCAAAGGCGGCGATCCTGCCACGTTGGTTGCTCTGCTGCGCGAGCATGATTGGGTCAACAGGGTCGTTGTTCAATCATTTGACTGGCGATACCTGCGCGAATTCAACAAGCTCGAACCGCAGCAGATTCTCGGTGCTCTCGGTCCACCAAGCCGCATTGCCAATGGCTCCGAACCAAAAAGGCCGAAGCCTTTGGACGAGACATGGCTTGATTTGCTGGCCGAAACCGGCGCCAAAATCGTCGTTTGGAGCCGCGAAGTCTCCCGCGAATCAGTCGCAGAAGCTCATCGGCGCGGGTTGAAAGTCTGGGTTTACACAATCGATGAACCGGCCTTGGCCGAGGCGATGCTGGACATGGGCGTGGACGGCATCATCACGAACAACACCTCGCTAATCTGGCGCGTGTTGGCCTTGCGTTGTTCGAAGACCCGCGGTGCCATATCGGTCAAGCCCGAGGCGCAAAGCCATGCCAAGGAGCAAATCTGATCGGCCGACTGGTCGAGCGCACCCACACCGTTAATCCGGTGAGATTTCGGTAACAAGCTATCTCCGGACCAAGGCGGCCTGGTTGTTTTTGGAGGCATAATAGAGCACGCGCCGGGAGCAACCTACCGCACTAAGAGCTGAGCGCCGGCTGCATCAATTCTCGAGAAATATTTCGCTTGACAGGCTTGTCAGTGCTGGACAATGTGGGCAGAAACCTGCGCCGGTGTGCATGGTAGATAGTGCGTTAATATGAACAGGAACGCGACAAAAGTTCACGCATTAAGTTGTATTCTTGATCGCTTTTGTCCGTGTCCTTTGCAACCGGTGTGGCTGGCCGACGAACTCTCAACCGCGCACGAACCCGAACTATGAAAGCAGAACGTATGTGTAGAATCACGCGCCGCTTTTTCAGCGGCGTAACAGGAGATGGTGATGACAATCAGCAGGAGAAGACCTGCCTGTCCGCCTTGTGGCTGCGGCGGCCATTGGCGAGCAGAAAGCTCGAATCGGTGCTGAGGTCTGCGGGCTCCGCTGTTGCCTTTGCTTTGGGACTGAACATTGCGATGGCTGCGCCTGTGACGATCTACAGCAATGACTTCGAGGCTTACAGCGGCGCAGCCACCAGCCTCGAGGATGTGGCTGATGCCGATCCCACAGGGGATGAGTGGATGGTGACCGATGACGACGCCTTGAACCCAAATACGCCGGGCATGGGCGTTCAAGTCATCAATTGGCGATCGCATTCAGGCAACCAAGCGTTGTTGTTCCGCAGCAGCAGCGAAGCTCAGATCCATTTCCCTGGCCCGCGCAGCGGAACCAGATATCAATTGGATTTCTGGCTCTGGGTGGAGAAGGGAAGCGGCGACCGCAATTTCTATTTCATAATGCAGGGTGAAGGCGCCGACTACAACGGGAGCGATTATGTCGCCTACAGGTCGGACCGCGGCACGACAGCCAAGATTTTCTACTACGACGGTGTTGACAATAACAACGCCGGTCTTTGGGTGGGGACTCCGGGTGAGCATCGGGAGGCAGCATGGCAGCATCACCGCTGGGTTATCCGCCCTAACGAGCTCAAAATGGATATTTACCTCGACGACATGGAGAACCCTGTTGTTGCCGATGTGGATTTGGCGCGATGTGAGGTTGCAGTGCCAACCCTCCTAATAATCCGACATGAGGGTAACTCCGTCGATGACGGTTTCTTCATTTTGGACGATGTCAGCTTCGAGGTGGAAGGATCAGTGGACCTCACAAAGACGTTTCTTGACAGCTTCGAGGATTACCCGGCGCGGACGACTCCTGAAGACGATGCCGATCCACAAGGTCCTTGGATCACCGTCGAGACCGACGGGACCGGCACCGGCAGGGCTCTCGCCCCGAACAAAGTCCAGGTTGTGGATTCATCCGTGGCCAAGCCACGAACGGGCAACAAATGTCTGAAACTTGAAGGCGGCCAACGCGCTGGAGTAAGCATAGCTTGGGGTGTTCCGCCCCAACGTGACGTGCAGATCACATGGTGGGCACGCGTTCCTGAATCTCAGCCGCTGTACGGAGCAGAGGCCAATTACCTGCGAATGTCCCTCTATGGCGCAGAAAACCGGAACAATCTGTCCGGGGATAACGCATTGCTCGGGTACGGCATCCGCAATGCCTCTGTGGGACGTCCAACCTCGCTCACTTACTATACAACGGGCTGGGTGGACAGCGGCGTCGATTTTACCCCCGATGCATGGGAGCAATACCGCCTGATTACGCACACGGCCCAAGGGCTCTACACCATCATAAAAAACCCAGACAGCCCGACTGCAGAGGTTGTTGTTGACCGCGCGCCGTTTATCGGGTCGGCTGCTCTCTGGACGCCGGTCTTCATGGCTGGGTGGAGCTCATCAAACGGCACAAACCATCCGCCGGTTTACGTTGACGACATCGAGATCAAATCGCTGGTGGCGGACGCGCCTGAACTTGGGCCGCCGTACACGCCCACTGTCCACGGCACAACTTTCACCAACATTACTCAGTTGGAGATCAAAGGCCGAATCGTCGGCCGCCCGGTTGTGGACCCGCGTGACAATCGAACGATCATCTTTGCGGTGGATGCACCGCCGGCCGACGGCGGCGGGATTTACAAAGCCACGCATGTCTCCAGCGGGAATTGGGTTGTGGACGCCAATCCGATCGTCAGCGGCTTGGATCGGCCGTCGGGATTGGCTGTCACTGCAGATGGGACAATTTGGTGGACGCACGATTACAACAACGACTTCACGAGGTCGGTGGGCAGGCTGCGTTGGCCGTGGAACGAAAACATACCCGAAACCATCATCGCGGATGTGGGCGACCCTGCGGCTGGCACTCGAGATGACGATGCGATTGATCTTTGTGTTGCGCCTGGCTCCTTCGACGGCTCGATCGGCCACCCCGGCTGGATAGTTGTCGCAGATCGTGGCGTTGACGGTGACGCGTCAAACGCCGTCTATGTGATTGATCCGACCACGACGGACCTCGACCGAGTGGGATATGATCAGTGGTTGGTTGCGCCGACGGCCACCGACCTCGGGGGTAATCTGATGGCCATTGATGCCTTGCCCCAAACAGGTGAAGTGGTGGTCCTCAGCCAGGACGGATTCATCGTTGCCATCGACGCCAACGGTTCTTACCGGTATGTTTACACCGTGAACCTGTGGCCTCTTGGTGCAACCGCGACAGGTGCAGCGCTCGCCGTGGAGCCGACAACAGGGCGCATCTGGGTTGCGGATGATGCATTGGACGAAATCTGGTCCGTTGACCCCAGCTCGGGTGAGGATCGGAAGGAGATCAGTTTTCCGCTGACCATTCCGAGTCGGCCTGATCGGCAGATTGATCTGCACGATCCCGGCATGGCGTTTGCTCCAGATGGAAGCATGTTGGTGGTGAGCGATGCAAGCGTTGCCAATGGCGGCGGACGCCTGATCATCTTCCATAATCAGGCGAGTACTCCGCCCTCGTTTGCTGTCACGAGGATCGAGCGCGGCGCAACGAGCGTGAAAATCCAGTGGCAGGCCGCTGGCACTGCAAGGTATGATGTGCTACGCAGCACCAACTTGAGCAATCCGGCAGGTTTCACGGCAGTGGCGACCGACCTGACTGACACCAGTTACACCGACACCAATCCGCCGGCTGAAATGGCGTTCTACATTGTCGTAGCGAAACCTTGATTGGCTTGACGTGGCGCCTCAGCTAACAAAACGTTAAACCCTTACAGGCGGGGGCGGGGTAAGTGAGAAGCCCCGCTCCCGGTTTATTTGTGAAAATGCAGTCGAAAACGTACAACAAGGGAAATCGAGGCTTTACTCTGATCGAGTTGTTGGTGGTGATAGCGATCATCGCCATCTTGGCCGGCATGCTTCTGCCGGCGCTTGGCCGGGCAAAGAGCAAGGCCCAGGGCATTTACTGCATGAACAATCACCGGCAATTGCTCGTTGCATGGCGAATGTACGTCGAGGACAACAGCGACACGCTTCCGTACGTCAAACACGGTCCTTATGCGTGGATAAACGGATGGCTGGACTTTTCGAGCGCGCCAGACAATTGGGACATTAACAACGACATAACCAAGAGCATCTTGTGGCCTTATTGCGGCAACAACGCCAGCATCTTCAAGTGTCCGGCTGACAAGAGCAAGGTGAACGTGCGCGGCAAGTGGATGCCAAGAGTGCGGACTATGTCGATGCTCAACTGGGTTGGCGGCCGTGGCGAAAACCTGCCCATGCAATGGTCGGGTGTCACCTACGGCAACACTTCCGGCGAATGGCGCATCTACCGCAAGTACTCGGACATGACCGATCCCGGTCCCGGACAAACCTTCGTTTTCCTCGACGAACGTGAAGATAGCATCAACGACGGCATGTTCGTGGTCGATATGGAACGCTATCCAAACACCACCGAGTCGATCGTGGATTTCCCTGCCAGTTACCATGGTGGCAGCGGCGGTTTTTCGTTCGCCGACGGCCACTCCGAACTGAAACGATGGCGGAACAAGTTGATCCTCGAACGACCGCTTCGTGACCAGGTTCGGCCATACCCGACACCGCTCGGCGGGCGGGATCCGGACGTCGTTTGGATGCAGGAACGCGCAACCAGAAAAATCCCATAATCTTAGCGAGGCTCTGCCTCAGACCGCCAGGCGTGCGGCGACATAATACCAGGCCCGCATATTTCATACCCTGAGCAGTCTGCGAAACGGGTGTCTTCAAGCAATCAAGGAATAAGCGGGCCGCGGAAATCTCACCGTCTGACTAGGCCAAGGTACCCGAAACTTCATTCCGGTGAGATTTCCGGGCTAGACATGTGCAGTCCGGGATCGCTCGACAAGCGTGCTCTGTTTCCAGAGGTAGTGACGAAGGTGACGACAAAGGTTAACGGGCTGGTAATCAGGAATGTCCAAGCTTTGATGTTCCGCCTGAAATGAATCTTAATTGTCGCTGAAGGTGGAGAATAGTTGGCGGTGAAAAACAGCTTGCGCTACAAGCAGGTCGCAGTTTGCAGCCTGGTCTTTGAGGTTTGGGTGATTAATGTGTTTCATGGCCTGAGCAGTGTTGTGAATCAGACCTCTTCCGAAGATTAGAAAACACGCGGGAGTTGGGAAACACGCGTCATAGCAAGTGTTGCAAAGACCAGGCCGGTTTGATAGACAAATGCACATCGGTTGGCGTTCTGGGTGAGTCACAGGACAAACAAAAAAGGCGCATTCGTGATATTTCTTTGCGGCAAGTCAACCAGCAACATTCTTCTGATCACAGTCATATGAATACTCAAACCCCGAAAGTTTCGCGTCGTGGATTTTTGTGGACGGCAGCGGCGTTTGCCGGGTCCACAAGCCTGTTGCGGTCTGAGGATGAACAAGTAAAGACCGGTCTGGGACAGCAGTCTGCCGTGCAGGTTCGGCGTTCTTCGGTCTCAGTGGTAAAAGGCGCAAGCAGACGGCAGAGCATTACTGATGCTTTGGTGGCGATCGAAGACAAGATCATGCCGGTGCTTGCCACGAAGAAACACGTTGTTATCAAGCCAAATATGGTGAGCACCTCGAACCAATTGGCGTCAACGCATGTCGATGCTCTTCATGGCATCCTTGATTTTCTTACTCCGAGATTCAAAGGCCCGGTGATCATAGCCGAATCCTCAGCCGGGTTTACCACGGAAGGATTTGATCATTTCGGGTATAGGGGGCTTGCCTCTGAACACAAGCCTTTGAAGGTGGAACTGGTGGACCTCAACGAAGAAGGACGGTACAAGACCCACACGATATTGGACGGCGATCTGCACATGGTGCAGGTCCGCCTTGCGGCACGGCTGCTGGATCCCGAGGCTTATGTGATTTCCTCGGCAATACTCAAGACGCACAATACGGTCGTGGCCACTCTCTCAATCAAGAACATGGCGCTCGGCGCTCCTCTGCACAGCGCGCAGAAGGAAAGCCCACGGTGGAATGACAAGCGCCTTTACCATGGGGGTGTTCGACAAACTCACGTGGACATTGCGCTGACTGCCCAGCGGCTTCAGCCTTGTTGGGGTGTGGCGGTGCTCGATGGCTGGGAAGGCATGGAAGGCAACGGTCCCGGAAGCGGCAGTGCCGTCCCATCGCGTATTGCCATTGCTTCCACAGATTACGTCGCTGCCGATCGCGTCGCCCTCGAAGTCATGGGGATTGACCCGCAGTGGGTTGGGTATCTATCCTTTTGCGCAAGAGCCGGGCTTGGCCAGGCCGACCTTGCCAATATCGATGTCCGCGGCGCAAAGCTTTCCGAGGTATCCAAGAAGTACCGAATGCACGACGACATCGAACGCGAGCTGCGTTGGATGGGGCCGATGAAGGAAATCCCGGAGAAACTCGGGTAACCCGGGGATTTCACCGACCCACAGCCTGATTCGCCGAAACCTTTATTTTGGTCAGGTTTTCGGGGCAAGCGCTCGGTCGAAGCCGTAAGGCAACGTTCCTATTGACCAGCGTCTGCGGGTGCCTCGGGGCTCTTGGGCTCGGCTTTTTTCTTGGTTGGCTTGGGTTCTTTTGGAGCTTTGGCCTTTGGCTCTTTAGCGGTTCGCTGTTTGGGTTCTTTAGGAGGCTGACCTTTGGCAGCGCCCTGGGGTTTCTCCTTCTTTTCGCGAGCTGGCTTGGCCGGTTTGGCAGCGGTTTCTGGCTGCTGGGCTCCTTTGGCCGGGGCAGGCTGGGCGGCTACAGGCAATTCGAGCGGCGTGCTGCTTTCGACGAGGACTCTGAGTTTGGACGTCACGTTTGGATGGAGTCGAAGCTCGACCTCGTGCTCACCGAGTGTGTGGATTGGGCTTTCGAGGTGGATTTTCTTCTTATCGAGTGTGACGTCGTATTGGTGCTTGAGTTCGTCTGCGATTGTGCCTGCGGTGATGGCGCCGAACATCTTGCCATCGGCACCGGTTTTGACGGTGATCTTGAGCAACAACTTGGAAACGGACTGGGCCAACTCGGCCATAGTATTGAGCTCTTGGGCTTCGCGTTCGGCGCGGCGTTTCTTGAGCGCCTCGATCCGTTTCTCGTTAGCTGCGGTTACGGGAATCGCCAGGCCGCGAGGGATAAGGTAGTTCCGGGCGTAGCCTGCAGCGACCTTGACCCGGTCGGATTCGGCGCCCAAGCCTATGATGTTATGAGTAAGAATTACTTCGGTTTTGGCCATAAACTTTCCAAGTAGTAGATTGTTTCTCGAAAACTTCAAAACGGCACGTCGTCTTCTTCGGGCGGCAAGGGTTCAGAATTGTTTGGTGCTGGCGGTGCGCTTGGTTCTGGGGCAGGCGATTGCGGGCTTGCCTGCTGCGGCTGGGATGCTGGCGTGCCTTCGCCCTGCTGGCGAGTACCGAGCAACTGCACGCTCTCAGCAACAACTGTGAGTTTGCTTCTCTTTTGTCCGCTCTGTTTGTCTTCCCATGTATCCAGCCGGAGTCGTCCCTCGAACAGGGCGGGACTTCCCTTGCGCAGGTATTGGCCGACAATTTCAGCGGTGCGGCCGAAGACGTCGATATCGACAAACGTTGTTTCCTCACGCTGTTCGCCAGTTTCCGTCCGCCACACGCGGTTGACGGCGAGACCGACTTTGGCGATAGCGACGCCTTTTGGGGTGTAACGCACTTCCGGGTCGCGGGTCAGGTTGCCCACCAAGATAACCTTGTTGAAGCTGGCTGCCATACGCGTGAGGTGGGGTTGAATTGTTGGTTGATCAAGCGGCCTTGGCCTGTTTCGGAGGTGGGGCGACAGTGAAGATTACTCTGAAAACATCATCGTTCAGCGCGAATCGCGAGCGGAGTGTGGCGATTGCTTCTGGTGGTGCATTGAAGATGATGTTAGCGTAATAACCGGAGCTGAAACGCCGGTTTGCCACTCGCGCAAACGGTCGCTTATCCATTTTCTGTACTGTTTCGACCTTGCCGCCCTGAGCGGCGATTTCAGCCGAAACATTGTCGATGATATCTTTGATCGTTTCCTCTTTCGCAGAGGTTTTCAATATGAACAATCCTTCGTACCTTTTCACTCTGTTTTCCTTTGTTCAGGGACCGATCCGGCGCCCGGTCCGTTGAATCTGTTCATTGCCGTCTTGATTCCGTCTTTGAGCCAGCAAGTTGCGGCATCTGCAGCCCGTTGCACCATGCCCTGGAACGCTGGCATTTCATCCGGGCTGATTGTGCCGAGCACATGATTGGTAATATCGCGCCCGGTTTCGGGGTATCTGCCTATTCCCATGCGCAGGCGCGCATAATCATGCGTCCCGAGATGCTGCACAACCGATTCCAGCCCGTGATGCCCGCCGGTGCCACCTTTGGGGCGAATTCTCAGTTCCCCAAGTGGCAGGTCGGCATCATCCACAACTACCAGCAATCTGTCCAGACCGATTTGGTAGTATCGGACCACCGCAGACACTGCCTCGCCACTATTGTTCATGTAGGTGTAAGGTTGGCAAAGCAGACATCGCAGTCCGTCGGGCGCGGCCAAACAAATGCGCGCCTTGAACCGCTCTTCCATCCGCCAACTTGCACCCCATCGTTGCGCCAATTCTTCGACGACCATGAAACCGGCGTTGTGCCGGGTTCGCATGTATGGAGCGCCCGGATTGCCCAGACCGGCGATGAGATAACAGCCTTCCATGCATCGGGCGCACACTCGGCGTCAGAACCACCTCTAACGCCAGCAAGATATCTACTTGCCCTTTTCCGGCTTTTTCTCCGCGGCCTTTTCTGGAGCTTTCTCGGCGCCCTTTGTTGGGGCCTTTTCCGAAGCTTTCTCGCCACCTTTTGCTGCAGCCTTTGCTGAACCCTTTTCGGCTGCTTCCTCTTCGGAAGGCGCCTCTTCTTTCTTCTCGCGAAGAACCTCGGGTTCGGCCAGTTCGGTTGCGGCTGCGGCTTCGGCTGCCGTTTCTTCGGCTTCGGAGACAGGGGCTGACACAGCGATGACAGTGATCTGTTTATCGCCGACCAATTCCACGCCTGGCGGGGGGGTGATATCACCGATATGTATCGCCTGGCCGATGTCGAGGTGCGACACATCGACGGTGATGATCTCGGGTATATCCTTTGCCAAGCCGCGGACTTTGAGTGTGAACAACACGTGTTCGAGAACGCCGCCGCCTGTTTTCACGCCGACTGCCTCGCCGGTTGTTTCCACCGGCACCATGACGGTCACGCGCTCCTGTTCGCCGATTTCGTGCAAATCCACGTGCAGAACTCTGCCTGTGACGGGATGATGCTGCACTTCGCGCAGCAGCGCCAGCCGGCTCGGCGCAGTGTCACCCTCAATCTTCAGGTCTATGAGGACGTTCTCGGACACGGAATGCTCGATGAGATCCTCGATTTCCTTCTGTTTCAGTTCGAGGTTCTGCGGTTCAGAGCGACAGCGGCCGTAAATGACAGCAGGCACGCGTTTGTTGACGCGGAGTTTTTTGACTCCGTTTCGCCCGCTTACAACTCGCGGAAAGGCTGTCAGAGGTATTGCTTTCATCTTCGTCTTTCAACACAAACTGTTCCTCGAACGCCGGTTCATCCGATTCTGGCGCCTCGGAACTCAAAGAGCGAGGTGACCGAGGAATTCGTGTGGATTCGCTTGATCGCCTCGCCCAACAAGCCTGCCACCGACCGGGTAACAATCCGCACACCATCAATAGCAGGGCGGTAAACTGTATCAGTTGTAATCAATTCGTCAATTACTGATTTTCGGAGTCGTTCGATGCCGAGCTCGCTGAGGATGGTGTGTGAGACGCAGGCGTAAACCTTTTTTGCGCCGCGTTCTCTGAGCATGCTGGCTGCGGCCGTCAGCGTTCCTGCGGTCTCTGTCAGGTCGTCCACCATTAGAACGTTCTTTCCTGCCACCTCACCTATAAGTGTCATTGACTCGACGTCCACCGGGCTGGTACGGCGTTTTGCGACGATTGCAAGAGACGCTCCAAGCACCTGGGCATAGGCATGCGCCATCTTGATTCCTCCGATGTCGGGACTGACAACGACGAGGTCAGGAATATCTTTTTCGCGGATGTACTCGTACATCACAGGGGCCGCGTACAGATGATCGACTGGAATATCGAAAAACCCTTGAATCTGCTGCGCGTGGAGGTCAACGGTGAGAATCCGATTTGCTCCGGCAGCGACGAGGAGATTTGCGACCAGCTTTGCGGTGATTGGGACTCTTGGTTGGTCTTTGCGGTCTTGCCGCGCGTAGCCGTAGAATGGGATCACGGCTGTAATCCGCCACGCGCTCGCTCGCCTCAGCGCGTCCATCATTATGAACAGCTCCATCAAATGCTGGTTGCTGGGCGGGCTCGAGGATTGGACCACGAAGACGTCCTCGCCGCGAACGTTTTCCTCGATTTTCACGAAAGTCTCGCCGTCAGGAAACTGCGAGACTATGCACCGGCCAAGGTCAATGCCGACGGACCTGCAGATTGCCTCTGCCAGTGGCCGATTTGAGTTTCCGCTGAAAATCTTCACGTTTGTTATTAAGCTCTGTGCTGAAACGAAAAGTCCACCGTTCCCGGTGGACCCGTTCAGCCCAAGTGAAGGGGCAGTCTAGCGCGAAGTCACCCTTCCGCAAGCGGAAATTTTTTGGCCGCGGGGCTGCCTGAGCGAGCGGGGCCCATTTGACTTGCGACGTTGCAGTCATGGGCTATCATAGGCCGGGCTTGCGAGCCCAATGGCCGAGCAATTAGATTTAGCCGGGCAAAATCATGAATTCTGTCATCACGCGTAGGAGGTTCCTTCGGTACTGCCAATTGGCAGCGGCTGCGCTGGGTTTGGATGCGGCGGGTTTGGGTCTGTTGCGGAAAGCATTGGCGAATCCAAATGCGCCAACTGTGGTTTGGCTTCAGGGGAGCAGTTGTACCGGCTGTTCGATCTCCTTGTTGAACCTCATTTCCGATCGAATCGGTGAGCCAGCATCTGTGGAGACTGTCGCTGCAGAGGCCGTCAATCTTGTTTTTCACCCAACTCTGATGGCCACAGCTGGTGAAGATGCGGTTGCATCTCTTCTCGAGGCGCAGAAAGCCGGTGGCTATGTGTTGGTGGTTGAGGGTGCTGTACCCCTGGCGTTCGGGGGGCGTGCATGCATAGCGTATTCGTGGCGCGGGCGCGAGGTGACTTTTCAGGAGGTGGTACAGGAATGTGCGGCGCGGGCGGCGAGGATCATAAGTGTGGGCACGTGCGCTGCTTTTGGCGGCATTCCTGCTGCGGGCGCCAATCCAACGCAGGCTGTCGGTGTGAAGACATTGACTGGGCGCTCTGTTATCAATGTCTCCGGTTGCCCTGCAAACCCTGACTGGGTGGTTTGGGTGATTGTGCAACTGCTTCTCGGGAAGACGATCGAGTTGGACGAAGACAGCCGTCCGATTGCGCTTTATGCTGCGAAATTCGATGGGAGCAGTGCTCCTGCGATTCTGCACGACAAATGTCCGAGAAATCCGGGGCTTCACGGTGTTGCGCTTGCCCGGCAGTTTGGAGAAGACGGGCATTGCCTTGAACAACTTGGGTGCCGCGGTCCGTTTACGAGGGCACGTTGCGAAGCGGCGTGGAACGGCATTGCGGGGGCTGTACCGCCCCAGCCGCATGCTGCGCATTGGTGTATTGGGGTCAACGCACCGTGCCACGGCTGTGTAGAGAAGGGGTTCCCTGGGCCTCAGTCGTTCTATGAGCCGTATTCGGGATGAGTGCACAGACAAGACCGCGGCTTGCGGTCAGAAATCAGAATGTGGGTTTCTGAGTTCGATAATTCGAGAACAACAAGAGAGAGCATCTAACAAGGCCAATTATGCCTGTACTCACCGCTGCAATCGACCCGGTAACGCGCATCGAAGGTCACCTTAAAGTGGAAGTCAAGGTGGAAACCGTGCGCGGTGTTCAGCAGGTGGTTGATGCATTTGCCACCGGCACCCTGTTCCGCGGGTTCGAGAAGATTCTCGAACAGCGGGACCCGCGGGACGCGACCATTCTAACCTCGCGAATCTGCGGTGTTTGTCCGACATCGCACGCCATGGCGTCGGTTTTGGTGCTGGACCAGGTTTGCGGCGTGGGTGGAGATACACCGGCACGCACTGCATCACGCCTTTTGCGCAATCTTGTGCATGGGGCCTGCTATCTGGAATCGCACATACTGCACTTTTACTTTTTGTCGCTTCCTGACTACGTTTCCGCGCTCCCTGTGGCTCCATGGCTGCCGGGTTGGCGTGCTGGCAACCGCTTTGATTCAGCAACAGCCTCGCGCTTGCGCGATCATTTTCGCACGGCAATAGCCATGCGCCGAAATGCTCATGAAATGGGCGCAATTTTCGGCGGGCGCCTGCCGCACACGCCCGCTTTTATTCCGGGTGGATTTACAGCTGTGGCTTCGGCCGAGCAAAGAGACCTTTTCAGCGCATACTTGGAGGAGCTGATACAGTTTATCGGCAATGTGTACATCCCGGATGTGGAATTGGTCGCATCGGTGTTTGAGGAGTACCTTCTGCTGGGTCGTGGCTACGGCAACTTGCTCGCTTTTGGCGCGTTCGAATTGGACAATTCAGACTCGCCTGCTCTGCTCTTTCGCCGGGGCCGACGGCGCAACGGTTCCACTGAAGTGGAGCCGCTGGATTTGAGCCAAATCACGGAGCAGGTGCGCTACTCGTGGTACGCCGACTCGGATGACGATCTGAATCCGGCTGTTGGCGAAACGCGCCCTGAGAATCCCAAAGGCAAGGCGTATTCGTGGTTGAAAGCGCCCCGGTACGGCGGTGTTCCGTACGAGTGCGGGCCTTTGGCGCGGATGACCGTGAACGGAGACTATCGGGGCGGCGTGTCAGTCATGGACCGCCACCGCGCGCGCGCCCAAGAAGCGCTGAAGCTGGCTCTCGCGATGCGCGAGTGGCTGTCGGAACTGCCATTGAACACGGGAGCTTACACGCCGTGCACAGTGCCGGTCCAAGGGACTGCGGTAGGCCTGACCGAGGCACCGCGAGGAGCCCTTGGGCATTGGCTGGCTGTCCAAGACCGCAAGATCGCGCGGTATCAGGTTATAACACCCACTTGTTGGACTATTTCGCCCAGGGACAGTCAGGGGCAACGCGGCCCCCTCGAAGAAGCCCTGATCGGAATTCCGGTGGACAACATCGATCAACCCATCGAGGTGCTGCGTGTCATACACTCCGTTGACCCGTGTCTTGACTGCGCAACGCACATTATTCGCGCAGAAGCGGACCGCAAGGTCTTCACACTCGGACCGACGATTGGCAAATGACTGCTTTGCGCGCATCCCCAATTGCTATTGCTGGTCTGGGCAATCTCCTTTGCTCTGACGACGGGGTGGGAATTCATGCCGTGCGCCTGTTGAAATCCGTGCCTATGGATGGCGTGGACATAGTTGAGGTTGGCACGGCGGTTCTGCACGCGGTTGACTGTCTTGCCAACGCCGAACGCATCTTGCTGTTGGATGCTGTTAGGGCGGGGCGTCCGCCGGGGACAATTTGCTGTTTCGACGCCGATCTTGTTGCAGGACCCGGCGCCGCAAACGGCAGCCAGGATGACACGTTCGCGTCGGCGAATAACCCGTCTCACGAACTGCTTTCTGTTCATTCGTTGGGTTTGCGTGAGGCGTTTTGCCTGCTAAGCCCGGAAAGACAACCCCGGTTCACTGTCATTGGGGTAGAGCCAGGTTCGATTGCGTACGGAACGGAGCTGACTCCGGAGGTTGCAGATGCTCTGCCGAGACTTGTGGCGGTGGCCAGATCGATTGCGTGGCATTGGTTGGGCGAATTGGCTGCACTTCGTTCAGAGTCGGGTCGGCAAACATCGGTCGGCACTGCAAGAAGCGGCTTGCCATTGGAGAATGCGGAGCGACCCGTCTGTTCAGGTTTTGGGACGGCAAGCGTGAAGCCTCGAGGGATCCAAACATGAAAGTACTTGGTCTGCTAATAGCGGTTTTGGTCATTTTGTGCGCGTGTACGGATGAGGCTGCGGCTGCGACGGCTACTGCCGGGCAGGCCACATTTCAAGTCACAACCAAGACAGCCAATGGGCGGTATGCGCCGCGCCATGTTTTGGCGATTTGGGTGACCGACGCGCAGGGGAATTTTGTCAAGACACTGAAACGTCAAGCGGCGACCCGGCAGCAGTACCTGTACAAGTTCTGGGCGAGCGCGAAGAACTACACGCCTGTCGATGGCACAACCGGCGCGACGCTGACATCGCACACGAGTCATACGGTGACATGGGATTGCAGAAACACAAACGGAGTGGTGATGCCGGACGGGTTTTACTATTTCAACGTCGAGTTCACTGAAGAGAACGCCCAAGGGCCGTGGACAGGGTCAACGCTTCTTGGCTTTGAGAAATCGACAGCGCCAATTACCAATGCCTTCAACAACATTGCCAACTTCATCAACATGCGGATTGTGTTCGCGCCCGTGTTGCATGACGTCGGCATCGCCGGGATGTTCCCAGACCGTGCGCCGACAAACACTGTCGTGCCTGTGATTGTTATGGTTACAAACAACCTCGGTTCGCCCGAAACCTTCACGCTCACTTTGAGCAATCGCACCTCGAACGCCTTGATTGGGGCAAAGGAAGTCACACTGGCTGCTGCCGCCGGTCTGAATGTCTCATTCGACTGGGACACCGCCGGGTTGGCCCCGGGAGAATATCAATTGGTCGCAACGGCCGGTCCCATACCCGGCGAGACCGCCGTCCAGGACAACCAGCTTGTTCGCACCGTTACTCTTCGCCCGCCTCAACATGATCTGGCCATCACGCGGTTCACCCTGCCAGGGCTTGTTTTGCCGAACTCGACTACAAACATCAGCCTGGTTCTGACCAACCGGGGCGATTTCGACGAAACGGCTGCAATAACTGTCACGGACGACACAGACCGCCGTGAGCTGGTTTCGCAGTTGCTCATGCTTGAGCCCGCACAGGAAACAAATCTCATCGTGTCATGGAATACCGCCGCGACATCGTTGGGCACGCATCTACTGACGGCCAGAATAGCACCCGTCCCCGGTGAGACCATCACTGCTGACAACACGCTCGCGGCTCGGACAGTCGTTGCCCAGGGCCTGTCCACAAACGTGCTTGTGGCCCGCGGCTCCGTTTGGCGATACAACGACACAGGCACGGACCTGACGGATGCACCATGGAAGCTGCCGGCATACTACGACGGATTTTGGGACGCAGGACAAAGCCCGCTCGGTTACGACAACAACGGGATTCGCACGACCCTTGGATTCGGCCCATCTGAGACAGATAAGTTCATCACCTACTATTTCCGTCATCGCTTCATGCTCGACATCATGCCCACCTCTCTCAAATGCCGCATTCTGCGGGACGACGGAGTTGTGGTATATCTCAATGGAGCAGAGTTGATGCGGGACAACATGCCCGATGGCGCCGTTAGCTACAGCACCAGAGCCACAACAGCCGTCAGTGGCGCCGACGAAACAAGGTACTTCGAGTTCAATCTGCCAACAGATCGGTTACAGGACCTTGTTTTGGGCGAGAATCTATTGGCAGTCGAAGTGCATCAAAGCGCGCCGACGAGTTCTGACTTGAGCTTCGACCTCGAACTCGAGGCTGTGCAGCCTGCTGTTCCGGCTGTGCACGAGCTTGTCGTTATCGGGGTCGAACCCGAATCTCCCGTCCGCCAGGGCGATGTACTGCACGTTGACGTCACCGTGACGAACCGCGGGAACGTGTCCGAAACATTCCGAGTTGATTTAGTTGGGAAAGATATTGGGCAACCGATTGCGAGGAGGGACGTTGGACCGCTGCCGCCGGGCGGTGCAGTTCTTGTTCCTTTCGATTGGTCAACTCACGCGATAGCTCCCGGGTTACACACCGTCGTCGCCTACACTGTTCGGAACGGGCTTACGAACATGCTGGGGGCAGCCGAGGGTATTGCCACGATTCTCCCTGCCCTGGCGGACGCGGAAACGGTGAATGTGCAGGGCATGGTGGCAGGACGGAGCACTGCGGTCTCAGCCAACGATCGGCTCGTGTTGGTCGGGGCGGGCACAACACTCGAAGTCATGGCTCGGCTGCCTGACGGAATGCCATCGCGGGTCGGAGGATTGCGGTTGCCCGGGACTATCGAGGCTGTTGACATGGTCGGCAGCTACGCCTTTGTTGCGTGTGGACCCAAAGGACTTCAAGTCGTTGATCTGGCCAATCCATCTCAACCCGCACTCGTTGCATCGGTTCCGCTCCCTGGCCACGCTTACGATGTGCAAGCGGTCGGCCAAATCGTTTGCGTTGCCGCGGGACAGGCCGGTTTGCGCGTTTTCGATGTGACGCAGCCCATGGCACCAGCGCCGGTCGGCACTTTTCTCGCCGGAGGACCGTTACGTGCAGCAGCTCTTGCGGGTCAAACCGCTCTGGTGCTGGATGCGCATGCTGGCTTGCTGGTTCTTGATCTGTCCACGCCTTCGGCTCCGTTGTTGAAGGGAGCACAACCTGCGATTTACGCCGGCACATATGTGGCCGTGGCCGGGCAAACAGCGTTTGTGACTGACGCCAGAGGTTTCTTCTGGGTGGTCAATCTTACCACTCCGGACAAGCCCGAAATAACGTCGCGGATTTCGATGCCCGGGTTGTGCCATGGGATTGGTGTCGCGCCCTCGGGCGGTCATGTCTATGTGGCATGCGATGCAATCGGAGTGATAACCGCCGAGTTGACTGGCAGCGGTGCCCGATTGATCGCTACCAACACACTATCGGGCAGTGCCACGGACCTTGCTGTGAACGGACCCTGGATGTACGTGGCAGCGGGTTTCGCCGGGCTCGAGACTTGGAGCTTGGCAAACCCTCCTGTTCCGTCTCCTGCAGGCGTAGTGCCGATTGGACTCCGCGCCGTGCAACCAGTCATTGCCGGTTCCCTGGCCTATGTGGCTGCAGGCGAATTGGGACTGCACATCTACAGCTTGGCCGATGCAGTTCGGCCGCGGCTTGTCGGTTCACTGAAGGGACTTGTGAACGCCCGCGCTGTGGCAGTTCAACGCAATCTCGCTGTAGTGGCAGACGGACCCTGCGGTGTGCGCATCATCGACGTCTCCAACCCACTGGCTCCGCGCTTGGTGGGAACTTTCACCAACTCGTCTCCGGCGTGGATTCGCGCCGTGGCGTTGAGCGGACATAGGGTGGCGGCAACGGACGGCACAACTCTCTCATTGATTGACGTGACCAACCCCACAGTGCCTGTCTTGCTCGATCAGGTGAAATTGGACGGTTACGCATTTGCACTCGCAATGGACATCGAGTGGCTCGCCGTGTCGGCGGGTTCAACCGGCCTGCAATTCTACAACATCGCCGGCGACCGGCTTGAATTGGCCGCTACCTATCCAACTCCCGGCCCGGCTATGGAATTCGCTTGGTTCGGAAGAACAGCGTGTGTCGCGTGCGGCCCAGCGGGCTGGCTTCTTCTGGACATTTCGGACCCGGGTTCGCCACAGCCGATCAAGTTGATTCCCTCGACAGGCCTCGCGTCGTCGGCCGCTGTCAGTCGAGCCTTGGTTTTCATGGCCAACGGCGCGGGTACAGTCATATCGGTCGAGAATTCTGCGCCGCTGAATCCGCTGGACCAAAAGGCTTTCGGACCGCTGGTTCGTGCGTTGGCGGTTGCGGCCAACGACCGTGTGGCGCTTGTTGCTGAAGACGATGCGGGCATGGCTGTGCTCGCGCCTGTATTGGCCGAGCCGTATGCTTTGGCCATGTTCAACATCGTTTCTGAGTCAGATCGCACGGTGACCGTCCAATGGCGCAGCGAGCAAGGCAAGACGTACACGTTGCACAGGTCGTTTGATCTACGGGCTGGTTTTACTCCAATCGCACGTGGCTTGGTTGCCACACCCCCTTTGAACACATTCAGCGATACGGTAACGGCGGACGTGGCATTCTACATGGTATCGATCGAGTGAGCTGCTCACGTTTCAACACCGGCGGTCTGTGGCGCTTCTGGAGTTGTCGTCGAGAACCTGCGGAGGTCACGAAGATTGAGCGATGGTTCAATGGTTGTCGCAAGGTGCTGCACCTGGTGGTTCTCGTGTTGACGCTGGCTGACGGACAGCTCGAAGCAGGCGATATCGTCGAGTTCCACGGCCAGACAATGGGAACAACCTACTCCGTCAAGATAGCGCAGGCTCAACTGACACAGGAGACAGTTGGGTCGATCCGGGCCCGGATCGAGGAGCGACTCAAGGAAATCAACAGGCAAATGTCTCACTATCAGCCTGACAGCGAGCTTTCCCTGTTCAATCGCAGCCCTGGAACCGAGCCGGTTCGAGTGTCGCGCGAACTGGCAGAGGTTGTCCGCTTTTCACTTGTTCTGCATCAAAGATCCGCAGGCGCGTTTGATCCGACGTTGGGACCACTGGTGGAATTGTGGGGGTTTTCTGCAAAGGGGACGGTTCTTGAACCGCCAGCTCCGGAATCGATCGCGGCTGCGCGCGCGAAAACCGGTGCTCAACGTCTTCGGGTCACGGAACAGTGCGAATTGAAGAAGGACATCCAGGGATTGGAGCTGAACCTGGGCGGTTTGGCCAAGGGCTTTGCCGCGGACGAACTTGCGCGTTTGCTGCGCGATCAGCAGCTAACAAACACGCTTGTCCGGATTGGAGGCGAACTTGTGGCAAGCGGGCACAACGCAATGGGCGACCCATGGAGCATTGGCATCGCTTCACCTTTGCCGGAAAGCGCCGAGGACGACTTCGAAGCAGTGGTGAGGTTGTCCGGCAAAGCAGTGTCAACTTCGGGCAATTATCGCCAGTTTTTCGTTGACGAAAAGGGGCGGCGGTACGGTCACATCATCGATCCACAAACAGGCATGCCGGTGCAACACAACCTTGCGAGCGTGACTGTAGTGGCAGACAACTGCCTGACGGCTGACGGCCTTGCAACCAGTTTGTATGTGATGGGCCATGAACGCGGGTTGCGGTGGATCGAGACATGGACCAATGCCGCCGCACTCTTTATCGTCACCAGACCCGACGGCTCGCTCGAGCAGCATCAAAGCGCCCAGTTTCACCGATACCGTGTTTCGACGAATTCGTCTTCTCCCCCGCCCGTGCAGGCCCGATGAACCGGGTGTGTTATGGGTTTTTGGCGCAACTCCGCCAAAGACCAACAATGCATTCAGTGCCACAGTGCCCACCGGGTGCATTGTTGTCTGAGGTGCGCATTCGCCGACACTCCGGCCCCGTTTGACTCCCGGAGTGTGTTGTGCGATTTTACCTCAAATAGAGGGACAGACACGTTATTTGGGCGCCCCGGGTTCTGACCCAGACCCGCCCAACCAGTCGGCCAATGGGAGGCACGGCTGCGTGCCTGTCGCTCTGTTGCAAGGAGAAC
>JAAYVR010000035.1 GCA_012517065.1 Verrucomicrobiota bacterium
AAACGCCGTCCCAAGCCCTTTCCCCTCCTCAACAAACCACGGTGTCAATTCAGAGAAATCCCGCACCGCAACCGTTACTGGAAAAACAACCCGCGAAAATCAAGGGCCTAATCTTAGCGACATTCGTGTCTGTCCCCATATCGGCATCCGACTAACAGCCGCGGAGGAACAAAGTCATTCGGGTGGCAAAACCGCGACCCGGTTGAACGTTGTACGTTGAAGGTTTTCACAGGCTAATCAGCTTGGTCGTCTTGTTGAGAACGCACAACGCACAACGTTCAACGTACAACGTTCAACGGTACTACTGCTTGATGAATGCTCGATGCAAAGTCGCCTAACCCGGAAATCTCACCGCCTGACCAGCCCAAGACACCCAGGGCTTCATTCGGGTGAGGTTTCCGGCCCCAGACCGACCTTGCGCCTTGCCACCGCTTGGGATCTGGTGGATAGTGACTGGCGAATTACAAATCAGTTTTTGGCCCAGTTGCTGCTGCGAATATGGCATGAAATCGGGACATCCCAGGACGAAGGCTCGAACTGCGCTGCCGGGAACCAAATTCCACAGCGGTTTTACATTGATCGAGCTGCTGGTGGTGATCTCGATAATCGCCACTCTGGCGAGCATGATGTTGCCTTCTCTGAGCCGGGCAAAAGAAAAAGCCCGAACTGTCACCTGCATCAACAATCTCAGACAAATCGGCATCGGCATCAAACTGTACGTGGACGATTACGCGGATCGGTATCCGCCAAGCGAAGCAAGCGGCAAAAACGCAAGGCAAACAATCGGCGGACGCGATCCCATAGCGCGGCTTGCGCCGTTTTACCCAATGGCGCGCGAGCGGCCGTTGTTCGCTCACCTTGAACCATCCGAGGTTTACCGATGCCCGCGCGACCGTGGGCAGCGGATTCTGCCTTGCGAAAGCCCGCCATTAAAACCCTCGAACTGGGAAACAATCGGCTGCAGTTACCAGTACAACGCCGGTTTGCTTACCACTTTGTCAGGCGGCGGTTTCCGCACGCCGCCCGAGGACCCGATCGATGGAATTGCCGGGAAATACGAAGGTTGGGCGCCTTCGCCTGTTCATTACATTCTGATGCATGAACCACCTGCAAGACCCTACGGTTGCGCAGGCGGTGCGCCCGAATGGTACCAGTGGCATTACGGCCAGGGGAACAGTGACATCGACGACCCCAAATCCGCGCCGCCGTTCTTCTATTCGCCGGTGCTGTTCGTCGATGGCCACACCGCAGTCCACAATTTCAGCAAAGCCCTTGCCACTGACCCGTACTACCCATACGAACCCACAAAAGACTGGATTTGGTACAAGCCGGCCAGCCCGCAAGCCGGGCCAAAAAACTGAATTGTCCAGAGCCAATTCACACCGCGTATGTCACAGTCAGGTTCACAAGTTGTGCAAGTCAGGATCGATGCCCTGCCCGTTTGTTATCAAGCGATCTTGGAAGCCCTGGCAGTTGCCGAATTGCCAGCAGACGAAATCAGCGACGTGTTTAAGAACTACGTCGTCGCAGAATGCCTCCAGTGTGGCACACGTGTGACCGGTGACGAACTCGCTCGGCTTGCGCTCGGCAATCAACTGCAGCCCGATGCAGATCAAAAGTTGTCCAGACTCAAAACCGGTTATTGCGCCCGCTCCCAATGTGAATCGTATTATTATCGTCTGATTCTCACCGAACACCCCAAGGTGGACTGGACCGAACTTGCCCGAAGCCTCGCCCACACCGCGGCAGCTCCCACGACCACACCGGCGCCAGACAAACATGCCGGCACACTTGCCCCATGGCTACAACACCCGCAAGCGCGCCGCGTGTTGGCAGGGATAGCAATCCTCCTCGCGCTGTTGGTTGCAAGGCACTTCATGACCGGCGGCAGACTGCCCTTTGTTCACAAAAAGCCGGTTTACGTCGTTGACCCCGCCTCAGTCTCACCACGTTACAGCACTAACCGATAAAGCCCGCGTTTGCACAGGCGCGATAACTCTCGGTCCCAGTCACAGCATGCCTTGACTGCTACCGAAGCTCTGCCTCGCACGGAGTAGCCCGGAAATCTCACCGCTCACCCCCTCGGATTCGCCTGTGCCTTCACTCCGGTGAGATTTGCGGGGCCCGCATATTCCTTGGTTGCTTGAAGACACACATTTCGCAGACTGCTCAGGGTATGAAATATGCGGGCTAGGGCAGGGCGATTCTTCCCCGTCTCATTTCCCGGACCGTTGCCCGAACTCACAATGCTGTCAGAATCTCAGATTCCACTCCCGCAGCGAATACTTGGTTCGAACCAGTCTCTCGACTGCAACTTCAGGCCATTGATTTGCTCGCTGATCGGCCTTCCACAAACGGCTGATCTCGGCTTTGAGAACCTCGCAATCAATCCCAAGGTTCGCGACGAACTCTTCATGCGGACGTCCGTCGCGGTATGCTGGGGAACGACTGGGCATTCGCAGGTATTTTCCCATGAGCTCAACCGGCGCATTCAGCAAGAATGTGCCGTGAAATAATACAGCATTGGCGCGACGTCGCTGTGCGTTCCCGGAAACCTTGCGCCCGCGCACAACCAAATCCGTAACGCCATCAATCGCCACTTTCGCCCCAAGCAGTTTCTCCAACAGAAAACGGTGTTTCTCCATGACATACCTGTTGGTTGTCCCGGTGGTCTGCAATTCGGCCGCCGTGCTGGTTCGAAGGACGAGAGCGTAGTTCAGACAACCTGGCGCCTGCAAAACCGTGCCGCCACCGCTGATGCGTCGGAGGACCGGCACCCCAGATTCATCGCAAGTGTCTGTGTTCAGTTCCGAAGCTGCGCGGTTTGCGTAGCCCAGAACAACAAACACCGATGTCGGTTCCCAAAACCTCAGAACCTCATCGCCACAACCGGCGTCGCATTGGTCCAACAGCGCTTCATCACAGGCGAGGTTCTCAGCAGGCGTCGGCAGCGTAACATCCAACAAGAGCATATCACTTCAGGCAAAAATCGACCTTCGGCGCGGATTCACTTCGCGCGCGAAGCGCAAAGTGCAGAATTTGTTGTTTGCAGTCCGCCACGCAACAAAGCAATCTGACCCCGCGTTTCTTGATAGCCATGATCATTACAAACCGATTACACAGCAAGTCTGGATTGACAGCGTTGTTTCTGACCCTCGCGGCTGCCACAAGTCTTGCCGATGAAGGCATGTGGCTGTTCAACCAGCCGCCTCGAGCATTGCTCAAGGAAAAATACAATTTCGAGCCGAGCACCGCATGGCTCGATCATCTGCAACAAGCCTCAGTTCGTTTCAACAGCGGCGGCTCGGGATCGTTCGTCTCCGAAGACGGACTTGTCATGTCGAACCATCACGTTGGCGCCGACGCACTCCAAAAGCTGGGCGATAAAGACCACAATTATCTTCGGGACGGTTTTTTCGCGCGCACGTTGGCCGAGGAAAAGCGTTGCCACGACCTCGAACTGAACGTCCTGGTCAGCATCGAAGATGTCACTGATCGTGTTAACGCAGCAGTCAAGACAGACATGATCCCGGAGCAGGCTTTCCTTGCTCGAAGAAAAGTCATCGCGGAAATCGAGAAGGAATCGCTCGATCGCACGGGTCTGAGAAGCGATGTCGTGACTCTCTATCAGGGCGGTCAATACCACCTCTACCGCTTCAAAAGATACACAGACGTTCGGCTGGTGTTCGCCCCGGAACAGCAAATCGCATTTTTCGGCGGTGACCCCGACAACTTCGAGTACCCGCGCTACGATCTCGATATTTGTTTCTTCCGCGTTTACGAAAACGGCAAACCGGCACGAATTCCGCACTGGCTGAGATGGAGCCGCGCAGGAGCGGCCGAAAACGAACTGATATTCGTTTCCGGGCATCCCGGCCGAACAGCGCGCCTCCTTACCCTTGCGGAAATCGAATACCAGCGGGACGTCTTGTTCCCGGAAACCCTCGCATGGCTGCACCGCCGTGAAGTGCTTCTGACCGCCTATGGCGCGCGCAGCGAAGAAAACGCACGGCGCGCCCGGGACGATCTCCTCGGCGTCCAAAACAGCCGCAAAGCCCGCGAAGGCGGCCTTGCAGGACTTCTCGATCCGGCGTTCATCGCCAGCAAACAAGCCGCTGAACGGGCTCTCAAGAATGCTGTGGCTCAGGACCCAAAATATGCCAATGCAAGGGACGCCTGGGACCGTATCGCCGCCGCACAACGCGTAATCTCAGAAAACGCCCCTATGCACCGCTTGCTCGAATCCGGACGCGGTTTCAATTGCGAGTTGTTTGGTATCGCAAGAACATTGTTGCGCGCAGCCGATGAACGGCCCAAGCCCGATGGCGAACGTCTGAGCGAGTTCCGCGAATCCGGACGCGCATCCCTGGAACTCAATCTCTTCTCGACAAAGCCAATCTACGACGATTACGAACAGCTTTGTCTTGCAGATTCACTGACGTTCCTTGCAGAACGCCTCGGCGCACGACACCCAATCGTCGAACGTGTCCTCGTCGGGAAATCGCCGCGCCAGCGAGCCGCTGAGCTGGTCAAGGACACGAAGGTTAAAGACGTGGCGTTCCGCCGCAAACTCTACGAGGGTGGCAAGGCAGCGGTCGATGCCGCGCGCGACCCGATGATCGAGCTTGCTCGTGCCGTCGATGCCGAAGCTCGCGCCGTCCGCCAGATAATCGAAACGCAGGAGGAAATAAAACGGCAGGCACACGCGCAAATCGCCGCCGCACGTTTTGCCATCCAAGGAACAAGCACATACCCTGACGCGACCTTCACACTTCGGCTCGCGTTCGGTGTTGTGAAAGGATACGACGAAAACGGCAAACACGTTCCATGTCAAACAACCTTTGCCGGACTTTACGAGCGATCCAGGGAACAGGGCGGACGTCCGCCGTTTGATCTGCCCGAACGCTGGATAAAGGCGCGACGCCGACTCGATCTCAACACCCCGCTGAACTTTGTCAGCACAGCCGATATCATCGGCGGCAACTCTGGCAGTCCCGTCGTCAACAAAAACGGCGAACTCGTCGGGATTATCTTCGACGGCAATATTCAATCGCTGGTGCTGGATTTTTATTACACCGAGGAACAGGCAAGAGCGCTCGCCGTTCATTCAAGTGCAATAACACACGCGCTCAGGCGCGTGTATGGCGCCAACCGATTGGCTGACGAACTCGAAGGGCGCCGGCGACGTTGACAGCACGCCGTGCCCCGAACTCGAACAGGCACTGGCGAATCAGGCGGGGCTTCGATAAATACAGATTCGCGACCCGTGGCATTCAAATGTCAGACAAGCGCGGATAACCCTGCGCAGGCGCCGCCAAGGGCCTTCTGGCTCATGCCCGCTGTGCTGATTGCGTTGCGAATGGTTCCGTTTCTGCTGACGCGCATCCTCGAGCCACCGGAAGGCAAAGTGCTGCCCGCAGTCGGTTACAATCCAATCGATTGGTTTGCCTATGCAGCCTTCACTCGCCAAGCCGCAGAAACCGGCGACTGGCTGTTGTCGAATCCCTACGCATCCATGCCCCAGGCAGGGCGTTTCATAATGCCCCTGTTCAGTGTGCTTGGACACGTGGTTCGGTGGACCGGCCTGGACGTTTTCTGGGCAATCGAGTTGTCCCGGGTGCCGCTGACGTTCCTGTTTTTCGCCGTTCTCTGGTGGTTTCTGACCCCGCTCGTTGCCGATGCCCGTAAGCGGCTCATGGCGATTGTTTTGGTCGCCTTCAGCGGGGGCCTCGAGCTCTTGGTGTTGCCCACGGTGAACCGCTGGCCAGTGGAACTCCAGACTGTGGCATATCAGGCACTGTCCGACGACCAGGGCTGGAACACGTTTGCCGCGCTTTACAATCCCTTGTGGATTGCAGGGCTCACATGCACTTTGATCGCATTGCGGCCTGTAGTTCAGCCCGGCGGACCGCAGAATCTCACCCAGTGGGCTCAAACGGGGATCGGTTACGTAATAACCCACCTCGTCCATCCCTACTCCGGTCTGGTTGTACTCAGCGTGGTTTGTGCAAACCCGGTTCTGCGCCTGCTCCTTGGCCAGACCGACAACTTGAAGACGCAACTGATCGGACTGGCAAAGACTGTAATGCCCGCCGTCCTTGTGGTCGCCGCAATCTCGTGGTGGCAGAACCAGGACATTGTGTACCGAACCACCGCAGCGCGTGTTCTTGGCAACAATCCGCTGTCGGTGTTCTGGTATCCTGTAACACTCGGTGTTCTGCTCGTATTAGCAATCCGTGGCTGGCGCTACTGGCTGACAAACAACACGCCCGGCCGACTCGAAGTGTTGGCGTGGACTGCCGCCGTCGTGTTCATGCACAGTTCGCCATTGTTCAACGGACATCATTACGTGTTCCATCTGCACCTGCCTGTGTGCATTGTCGCCACTTGCGCGTTCGATCAGCTCTGGCGTGCTGCTCAGAACGAAACGCACACCAGACAGCTTGTCGCAGCCTTGGCCCTCGCTGCTCTCTCCCAATCGCCGATCGCATCAACATTCCGCGCAGTCAAGAACGTCGTGAACTACCAGATTCCGGCGCCTGCAATGGCTGCGCTCGACCGCCTCGCGCAACTGCCAGCAGGTATCGTGTACACGTCGCCCCACCTCGGAACACTGGTCCCTGCTTACACCCCACACCGAACCTACCTCGGCCACTGGTTCATGACCCCCGATTACCGCACACGACAGAATCATTTCAACGAGATCGTTGAGGGACGCGCAGACCCGATGACAGTAATCGAGTTTTGGCGCAAGGAACACATCGATTACGTCCTGCTTCCGCCGTCAACCTCCCCTGCCCTGCTAAGTGCCCTCCCATCCACCGCCAAGGAAATCATCGACATCGAACATTACACACTTGCCCGGTTCAGATAATTCGGCCTCGGCAGCGGCCGTCTCGGCCGCATCAACACGATGACCGATCGTACGACCGGTTTCGATCACACAAATCCTGCGTCCGACCATTCACCGGCTGGGGGCGGGCAAGAATGCCCGCGCTCCTATCGACGCGTTGGAGCCAACAACGGCGCTCGGGAGCGCGGCCGTCCTCGGCCGCATCAACACGACAACCGATCTTACGACCAGTTTCGTTCACGCAAATCCGGCGCCCGAACGTTCACCGGTTGGGTGCGGCGAAGAATCGCCGCGCTCCTGCACGCGCTGGAGAAAGCAACGGCGCCGGGAGCGCGGCCGTCCCCGGCCGCATCAACACGACAACCGATCCTGCACCTCCTTCAATCACCCGAACCCGTCGCCCGAACCTCGACCGGCTGCGGGCGGCCAAGAATGGCCGCGCTCCTGCACGCGGTGGAAAAAGCAACGGCCCGGGGAGCGCGGCCGTCCCCGGCCGCATCAACGCGATGACCGATCTTACACCCGTTTCGATCAAGCAAACCCGTGGCCCGATCATTGACC
>JAAYVR010000260.1 GCA_012517065.1 Verrucomicrobiota bacterium
AACTCGCTTCCGGCTGGTGGTTAGCCTTTGCCGGGTGGGATTGGTTACCCACAGAGTTCCGTTTGAGAGTTTTGTGCCTTTTAAGCACGCCCCTCTCACTGGGCTTTTCATGACGCGATGTGGAGACAGACACGTTGTTTGCTTATAGACCACTTTGCATAGTTTTGCACAGCTTTGCATGGTTTTGCATAGTGTGCTCAAAATAAGGGTCTTCTCCAGTATTGACACTTTGCAAGGCTTTGCATATCTTTGCATACTATGGAAGCAGCTAATGGCATAAACTCCGGCAAACCACACTTGCGAAAACGGGGCTTTCGTCTCTTCCGCCCCATTGCCGTCAAACCTGACGGGAGACGCGTCCAAAGCCCAAATTGGTCCGTCAGATTCCAACACCAGGGCAAACGTACCTGCCGCTCTCTCCATACCGCAGATTACCGGCTCGCCCTCCAAAGAGCTAAACAGTTGGTGTCTTCTGTCCGTCAACACGGTTGGGAAGGTAACAGCATCGTCCCAGCCCAACACGCCGCCATGACAATCGAGGAGTTGTTGGACAGGTTCCAAAAAGCTGCAGTCGCCAGAGGTCTTCGGCCAAAATCAATCAAGTGGATTGTGTCGAGTTTGCGTCGGATTGCTCGTGATTGTGGTGTGCAACGGGTCTGTGATCTGACTCCGGCGCGGATTCAACAGTGGGTTTCAGAATGCAAGCTCAAGCCTGTGAGTTTGAATTCGGCCTTGAGGACTGCTTCTGTGGTGTTCAGTCGGCAGTCTTTACAGTCGATGGGGTTGGTTGGGGTGAAGAATCCGTTCAAGGAAGTTGTGCGGCCGAAGGTTGATCGGGAGGGTTTTGTTGCACCGCCGAGGGAATGGATCAGTGAATTGATGCAACAGGGGATTAGGGAATTGGAAGGTGATGAGCGCTTGGGGTTTGTGCTGGCGCTGGGGTGTGGTCTGAGGTGGGGTGAGATTGTTTCGCTGAGCTGGGAGAACGTGTTGCCGGAAGGGGTTCGGGTATTGGCGTCGTTGGCCAAGGGACGTCGGAGTCGGATTGTGCCTGTTGGTGATCCTGTGCGGGGAGTGTTGGAATCGTCGCGTGGGACAGGGCCTGTGATCGAGAGTAATCCGAAGTTGGTGCATCAGGAGCTTTGCAGTTGGCTTCGGGGGAAGGGAGTGAAGGACAGCAAACCGATTCATTATTTGCGGAAATGTTATGGGTCGTTGGCGGTTGCGGATCACGGGATATTCATTGCGTCGAAGCTACTTGGTCATGCAGACATTGGACTTACGGCCAGGACATACGCGGGACAGGTCGATAAACTGCCTGCGGTGAGGTTTTGACGTATCTCCCTACTTGGGTCCTTTACAAGCGTCTTGTTCAGAGCAACTTCAAACGATTTTCGATTTCATCAAAATGGCTACATTGCTCAAGGCTTTACGCCCAGCAGGTCCAAGATCTTCTGCTGATCTTTCTGTTGGAACCGCCAACTTTTCAAACTTGACTTTGGCCATCCGCACAGGATTGAAAGTGTTCTGCTTCAGCCTCTCCATGACTGACGAATAGGTCCACTTGCACCCTTTGCCCTTTCCATCGCTGGCAAACAACGGCGCCAGCCGCTGTTGCATATGCCACTGTAAATGGTAAGCCAACATGTAGATGAACACGTGTGCCCGAATCCGATCATCGGTCTTGTGATAAATCGGCTGCAGCACACGTCACGGTATCGTGGTGAGTTGAGTCGCCAGGCGGTAGAACCGATGTGAGTAGTTCCCCACTGTCGAATCTACCAGCACCGTCGGTAAGTTTGTGCAGGTGGAGACCGCAATTGGCATCCAGTCCACGAGGTTTGTCGAGGCCTCAAGCACGTACTGCGCGCCGAGCCGACCAAATACCCTGATGTCACACCTGTCCTCAGCAAACTGAACCCTGCCAAAAGATGGTGGAAGAAGTAAATCTAAAATGACTGGCTCAGTCCCTTCCGTAAAGGGCACCCACTGCCCGTTTACCAAATCGTACAGCACCACCGTTGCCACAGGGTAGTTCGTGGTCACACTCTGCTGACTTGATTGGTAACTTACCCCTAATACTGCCACGCCGTCTCCGATCAGGTTCACTTCCCAGCTCAAAGCATTACCGGACGCGACTGCGCCTCCTCCATCCAACACGATTCCGTCTGGCGGTAGTGTCACCTCTAAAAGAGCCGGCATGCTGCATTCCGTCGGGTTCACCACGCACATCTGCAGTTTGTACACGCTGCTGCCCAAATCCAGTAATCTCACCTGCAACGGGTACTCCACCATAACCGCATTTTCCAATGACTCAGCTTGCAAACCTGAGCCTTCATGATTCTGCTTTCCGACGAGACCTGGCATGATTGGCGTCGCACCTTCTGGTCCATTTGCCGCTACAGCCAACGACCAAGCATCGCCACCGCTGCCGCTGACCGTCTTGACGAATTCAGGGGCAAACGATCTAACTTCCTGGCCCACTAGGTACATTCCATCAGTTGTCCCATTCTCCTTGGTCGTGGCAGTTAAAGTGAACATGATGTTTCCTTTCGGGATTTTTCCACCTTGGCGCGTGAGGTACTTTATTGTCACTGTGTTTTGCTGGCCCGGATCGAGCCGCACACTCGAATACGCTCTTAACACAAGGATTTCATACTTGCGAGACGCAATCCCGTACGGGAGCTGAAATGGGAAAAGTTGGACCGTGGTGAACGATTCTGGATAGGAAACGTCCAGCCGGTACTCGGCACCGCTGCTGCCCGTGTTGACGATTGTCACCTCAGAATATGCTTCTTGAATCCAGTCCAGATTGACACGCCCAAACCCAAGGCGATGACCACGGGCGACATCTCGGACCTGTATTGAACCCGAGACAACTGGCTTTGCCCGGCCTTGCTTCACCAAGTCCAATCCAATGGCTGTATTCTCGAACAAACGTCGAGCAAAAGGAATACCGTCGCTCAATACTCCAAAGGTCAATCCGAGCATTCGGGCATCCACAGATTGCTCTTCTAGCACACTCAATTCACTGTATACGACCTCGGTGATGTCGTTGACTATTGGAAGAATTACAGCCATAGCGGGCCCGGCCGACGCGCTCGCAGCAAGAACAGCACTGCCCCAGCTCACGTTAAGCAGCACCTCACCCGACAAGTATGTCCAACTGTTCTCATCGGCCCTTTTCAGATCCGCAAATGTTATCGGACAATGCGCTCGGCCATCGAAAATTGTACTCAGGCCCACGTTCCCAGCTGAGCGTGCGTTTAACTCTTTTGCCACGCTCTGCGCAGTAGCCACATCGAGGTTTCTAGCCTGAATCAATGCCTCAGTGCGCAATTGCGCAAGGTCGGTTTTCTTCTGCGCAACATAACTCTTCAGCCGCGTGACGAATAAGTCTCGAAAAGACTTTTGCTGTTTATACAACTGATCCACTACTTCATCCGCGCCTTGGGAAGCCAATTCTGCAAGCACCAAGAGCGCAAATTCCTCGCCTAAACTCAATTCTAGCCATTTCTTGAATTGAGCATAATCCAGCGCAGAACCAATCCCTGATAAAATCGCATTTACGACGATTCGCGCCGACGCCTGATCCACACCTGCCTTGAAGTAATCCGCAGCGTCTGCGACCTCGCTTTCTTCTGCAACCAGACCGTCCAAGAGTGTTGAGGTCCTATCCACCAACCGATCAATCGCATCTGCCAGCTCCCTGGTCAGTACCGAGAACGCGACTATATCCGTTGCCTGTTTCCCTTCGGCGGTGGTAACCACCAGCCGAGCAGTGTATTCGCCAGCAGTATCAAACCTGCGGGTTGTCGTGCCTCCGGTCAGCGTTTGCCCGTCACTGAACTCCCATTTGAAACTCCACCCTGTCTGTCCAGCTTCCTGCGCCCAAAACTGCACTGTGTCACCCACAAACACCAGTTGTGGACTGAAATCGATCCCTGCAGTCGGCCCAGCAACATATTGCACCGTGAAATCTGCCGTAGCTGCGCCACCTCCGAACCACACCCAGTCACTGGTGCCTCCACTTGAATTGATCGTGCGTGCGCGCCAGCGATACCCACCATTGGCCAAGTTCCGCACCTGAACCTTTACCGTCTCCCCGCCAGCAGCCCAAATGCTCTGGTGCGTTGGCACCGAAAAGGTCTCTCCCACACTACGCAGCTCAAGTTGCACCTTGAACGTCTCTGTATTTAGCCCGCGAACCGTTGCGCCAAGCACAACATCACACTCCAGGGCCGTGCCTTGTGCGGGCAGAACGGTTGTGCCGTCTGACTTCCACTGTGCCAGGCCAGTTGGTGCCGAAGGCGTTGGTGGTACTTGGCCGAACTGCAAGTATTGCGCCGCCGCCCAACCTGTGACCGACCTATATTGAACCCTGCGCCACGTATGCCCGTCGGCATAAACAACCCCGTCAAGTATTGTTACGGTGCTACCTTCGGGCATCACAACGATTATCCGTCCACTCAGACTCGGTTCTGCACGCAGCCGCAGCCCAGCACCGCCGGTGCCCAACACATAACCAGTCAAACTGGAGTTTATTGGCCGGTTGTGCTCGATAAACAACGAAGGCCTGTAGTAAGTCACGCCAGCTAGTGTCTCGCTATCCCCTGTGAAATTGGTTCCAGCGTATCCCGGGCCAAGTGTCGGGCTGCTCTTTATCTCCAGATGCAAGTGCGGCCCAGACGCGTTGCCGGTGCGACCTACGGTCCCGATCCGTTGCCCTCGGGTTACCATGGCGCCGGCCGTCACATTAATCTGTTGCAAATGGCCGTACTGCGAGTAAAGCACCTGCCCATTGGGCAGCGCATGCCGCAGCACAACAACACTACCCCAGCCAATCTTCTGGCCTGGGTGCGGATCAGGTTGTGCCACCGCTACCTCACCATCCGCAATTGCCAGCACGGACGTCTTCTCGGGCGCGCCGTAATCTTCACCTAAATGCCCCAGATACCATTTGTTTTGCTCCGCCCAATAAAACCCGGCACCAAAACCCAGCGTACATGGCCAGCTCTGTTCGAATGGATACTGGAATTCTCTGCTTACCTGGGCTTCTGTCTGAACAAGTGCCAACCCGAAATCGCCTCCTGCTGCAATAGCGACTACGCCGGTTAATCCGGCCGGCACATCGCATTGGCCGTAATCATTCCATCCCCAAGCGACCACAGTGCCATCTGACTTGAGCGCCAAGCTGTGCCCCGTTCCTCCAGCAATAGCGACTACGCCGGTTAATCCGGCCGGCACATTGCATTGGCCGTAATCATTCCGTCCCCAAGCGACCACAGTGCCATCTGACTTGAGCGCCAAGCTGTGACCAGCTCCTGCAGCAATAGCGACTACGCCGATTAATCCGGCTGGCACATCGCATTGGCCGTAATCATTCCATCCCCAAGCGACCACAGTGCCATCTGACTTGAGCGCTAGACTGTGTTCCAATCCTGCAGCAATAGCGACTACGCCGGTTAATCCGGCCGGCACATCGCATTGGCCGTAACCATTCCATCCCCAAGCGACCACAGTGCCATCTACCGTGAGCCCAAGATTGTGGAGCCATCCTGCCGCTATTTTACTGTACTTTGTGTTAGGGCTGGCATAAGGCATGGCCCAGCAACCCCACCTTACCACGGTACTTGTTGTCGGCCCAGCCAAGGCACAAATCGGGAACACATATCCACCAAGCAAAGCCAAAACCGAGCGACACCACACCTGCCACCATCCCCGTTTAATCGTGGGCAACATACTGACGGTCGGGTGCAGCGTACTGCGTTTGGCCCGGGAAACCCATTCGGTCCTCTTTTGCCCTTTTAAGGCCAGGTCCACGAAGCGTCTCTTAAAACACACCCGCCTAAAACGCTTGAGACAGCTTACTATGTCTCGAACCAAGGTGTCTAATTGAGTACGGGTCAAGTGGTGGGCATTTATTCCAGCTGGCTCCTTTGGATCTGAACTGGGCAAGTTCATACGCAGCAATGGGATAGGATTTTGGTTTTAGCTTGGCCATTTCTAATCACTTGCATTCAAGATGTCAAGCCTAGCCCCAAATCCTCGCCCAAGGCGGGCGCAACGACGGGTTTCGGGAAAAGCCAACCCTCAGGGGCGTATTCTCTTGTAATCGACCTCCAAAAACCTCGCCTTGAGCTCACAAAAACCGCTCAACTGCCTCCACACAAGACACTTCCACCGTCCCCCATTCTATAGCCCCCCGCCCTTGGCTTGCCGCTATCCTCCCCCTCCTCCCCTCCCGCGCCCCAACGCCACCGCCGCCGTCGCCTGCGTCGGCAATTCGAATACCGACCAAACACTCTGCATCCGCCCAATCGCCTCCCGGCTCGCACAGAGCCTCAGCCCCATCACG
>JAAYVR010000036.1 GCA_012517065.1 Verrucomicrobiota bacterium
CAACGTTCAACTCGCAACGTTCAACTGGGCCGCGGGTTTGCCAACCGAGTGACGTTGTCCAGCCGCGGCCGTTAGTAGGATGCCGATATGGGAGCAAACATGTTGTTTGGGTATAAGACAAAGCGGCAGCAAGCTGCCGCACTCCAAACGCTCCACGCCTATCAACGCCCACTGCATCGACAGCAGCACGTGAGAAACCATCGGGATCAGCGCGCTCTTCCTTGCGACGGAGTCACAGGGCATATTTCCCAGCCCGGCGTGGCTGAAGGTCCGGAGGGTGCAAGAGCCGGGGGCGTTGCCCGTCAGGCGACCTTGGTTCCGGCTACGCCGGGCTGCGAAATATGCGAGCCTAACATGGAAATGAATTGCCAATCGAATGACCCGGTCTTTACCGTTTCGCAGTGGAAGTTATCTGGCTGTGCGTATTCGCATTCCTGGCGGGGCTGCTTGACTCGATGGTGGGCGGCGGCGGGCTGATCCAAATCCCCGCCCTCTTCTTGTTACTGCCGGGCAGTGACAGCACCGCGGTGGCGACGGTTCTTGGCACCAACAAGCTCTCGTCGATGTGCGGCACCGCAATGGCAGCCTTTCAATACAGCCGCAGAATAGATATCCAGTGGAAGACGATAATTCCCGCCGCGATCGCCGCGTTTCTATTCTCGTTTTTCGGAGCTCTGGTAGTTGCTCGTCTCCAGCCAGCCATGGCAAAACCGTTTGTGTTGGTTCTGCTCGTGGCCGTGGCCGCCTACACTTTCTTTCATCACGACCTTGGCGAACGCGACACGCACGGTCCGAAGAGTCGAACTGCAACGCTGTTGGCCGTGAGCCTCGGAGCAGCCATCGGATTCTATGACGGATTCTTCGGCCCCGGCACTGGTAGTTTCCTGATATTCTGTTTTGTGAGCATCTTCGGCTACAAGTTCATTGCCGCCTCGGCGAGCGCCAAGTTTGTCAATCTCGCCACGAACCTTTCGGCGGTGGCGTTCTTTGCTGCGACGAACCACATTCTTTACAGGTACGCATTGCCAATGGGGGTGTGCAATATAGCCGGAGCAGTGGCTGGCACACAGTGCGCAATCCTCAAGGGTAACCGATTCGTTCGAAGGCTCTTTTTGCTGACAGTGACCGCGCTGATTCTCAGGTACGGATGGGAGGTCTTGACGCAATTGTTCCATCATTGACCGTTACCGAATCGCGCTTGCGTGGCAGTGGCATGTGCTCAATGAGTTCGCGCCGCCACGAGACAAACCAGCCGCAGAGCCTCGCTAGCCGAACATTCAGACTTTCACCCAGGTTCCGGCCCGATGACTCTTTATGATCGCTTCGCACACCGCGACTTCGTGATGCCCGTCTTCGACGGTGGCGAAGAAACGGCGGGACGAGCTGCCATTCGCTATTGCCGAGTAAATGGCCCGAAAATTCATCTTGAATGTATCGGGAAAACCTTCCACATGACCCGGCGGATAATCCACGTAGCCCACTGCGCCGTCTCCGAAAGCCGGAGTAGCCCGCACAGCAGTTTGGTTCGCGGCGTCCCGGTTCCCGAAATGCAGCATCTCTGGATTCTCCGAACACCACCAAGCGGACTTCCTCGATCCATAGACTTCGATTCTGATGCAGTTTTTGCGTCCGGCTGCCACTTGAGAGACTGCGAGATTGCCGCGCGCCCCGTTGTTAAACTGCATGAGCACGCTGGCAAAATCGTCGGTTCGCACTTTATACGTGGCATACTTGACCTTGTCATCGGCCTGCGCGAATGTTTGGACCTCACCCAACGGCCGGCGACGCAACTTGTGCCAGGCCCCAAGATCAGCGAAAACAGATCGAATCTTTGCACCGAGAATGAACGAAACAGCGTCCATCCAATGCGTCCCGATGTCCGCCACCGCACGCAGTCTCCCGCCCTCTTCCGGCAGCAGCCGCCAGTTGTAATCTGTATCTTTGAACAACCAGTCCTGCAGGTAAGAACCATTGACGTGAATAATCTCGCCAAGATCGCCGCGTTCGACCATCCGCCGCAGCGCGAGAACGGCCGGGTAGAACCGAACGTTGTAGTTGACGGCGAATACACTCTTCGCAGCGCGTGCCGCCCTGACAATCTGAAGTGTTTCCCGGGTGTTCATGGCAAGCGGCTTTTCGCACACCACGTGTTTTCCGGCGCGCAGCGCAGCCAGTGCCATTTCGCTGTGAAACCGATTCGGGGCAGTGATGTGGACCACGTCAACCTCCGGACAGGTTACCAAAGCGCGGTAATCGTCGAACGCACGCGGAATGCCCAGTCGAGCCGCCGCTTTAACGCCCAAATCGCCCACATCACAGATCGCAGTCACTGCCACGCCAAGCCGCCGCAATGCCTCGACATGAACCGGCCCGATGAAACCGGTGCCGATGACACCGGCCTTGATCGAGTGAATGCTCCGTTCTGCTGTGTTTGCTTTCATGATACACCGTTATTTCCACTTGCACTTTCGTGAAGGCAATCGGTGTTTGCCGTGGCACTCAGTGCATGTCTTGACTTCATATGCGATCAACCATGCGTCTGGCTTGTGTTTTTCCGCCTTCAAGAACACCTGCTCTGCATTGTGGCAAGACATGCACCCAATTGCCAGTTTGTCGCGCGGATACATAATCTCGGGCGGAGTTCCGTTTCCGCCCGACGCCCACGATTCGTCAGCTATGTGCGCGTCGCTCTCCCCGTGACACTTGGCGCACCCAACACCGGCTCGCGCGTGCTTGAGCGTAAGTTCTTCACTGGCGATATTCAAATGGCAAACTTCGCATCGGCTGTTGTTAGCCATTTCTTTACTGTTCTCATCACCCGACTCGCCTTCGTCCAACAAAAGAGGCGCTGCCGCTCGGTCTTGAGACGGTGCATTATTCACTGCTTGCGCTTGAAGTTCGGCCGGAGCCCCGGGTGTCCGTTCTTCCCGGGGCGTGATCGTTGCCTGGTCGGCACGGAACAGCATCCATCCCCGAACACTGAAGACCAGAACCACAAGCAGCATCAGAGCACGGCCCGCGGATGCGCAGGTCGTTGTTCTCGGAAAATGCGATCGGCGCCAACCGGTTCGTGAGTCCATCATGTCCGCATTTGCATTGGCGGGATCAGCGCAACCGCTGATTTGGTGCTGTATTATGGAGGCAGAACAACGGCGTTCCTCAAACGTACTGCCAATCGCGCAGCCAGTGGTAGTTGGGAGCCAGTTGAGCCTGGACCTCCCGATTGAGCTTATCCAAGGCCACCTTCTCCTTTACGTCAAACTCGCGCCGTTCCGCCACTGCTTTGACCAGGTTATCGACTTCTGCGAGGCTGTTAAGACCCGGAATCGGAATCACCGTGTTGGTGGCAAGAATGTAACGAATCGCCAGCCGCGCCCGTTTCAGGTCTTCTTCACTGTCACCGGTGAACAATGACCCGGCTGCAAATGGTTTGATCCCGAACGCGCCTACATCCCGCTGTTTCAACGCAGGAAACAGGCTGTCTTTGGGCGCCGCTTTGCTCATCGTGGTGAACGGGAAACACACCACGTCTATCTGCGGAAAGTATTCGATCATGAACTTGATCCAGCGCCTGTCATGCGAAGAGAACCCGACAAAACGCGCTTTGCCCATTTGCTTTGCTTTTTGCAGTGCTTCGACTATTTCACAAGCGGTATCGAAACTGTGACGCCCGCCCGGCTCGAGGCACGTTATCCTCCATAGATCGGTGTATTCCTGTTCAGAGTCTCTCAACAGTTCGTCCAGTGACTCGAGCAGCTTCTTGGCTGTACGGTACTCTTCGTTTCGGACCTCTTTGGCGCCGTGCGACAGCGCAAGGTACATCTTGTCGCGACGCCCTTTCAGCGCCCTCGCATCGCGCTTCACCTCGTTGTCCCAGCAAGCATCGATATAATTGATCCCCGCATCGATGCAACGGCTGACAATTTCCGTGCGTTCTTTGTCGTTGCTCCTTGAATGGCCACCAAGGCAAACCGCCGACACCATCAGACCGGTTTTGCCAAGCCTGCGGTATTCCATGTTCGGATTGTAATTCAGAATCTTGGAGGTATCGACTGTCGCCGGCGCGGTATCCCCTGCCCTGCTCTTCCACTCAGCGATGGCAAGCGGTATCGCCGCAGCGGCCATGGCCGTACTCCGCACGAATGTTCTCCGATTCAACGGTTCAGATTTCATCTATGGTCGCCTTTCGTCTTGTCATTTTTCGTTGCACTGCCCAGCTTGAACAACGCCGTTAATTCTTCTTCCGACAGCGCACGATCATAAATCCGCAGGTCATCTATCAGCCCTTTAAACCCCCGGCCAATGCGCACTTCAATGTCGCTTCCGGTATCGATCGGCCACAAATCCAGCAAACCAATGTCATGGATGACCGCAGGAACAGCGTCTTTGAACAACCGGACGTCATCGTGCAAATTCGGTTTCTCAGCTTCATGAACCACAACTGCTACGTGGTGCCATTTATCGTCTGCAATACTGTCGTTGATGTACAGGTAACCGCCCTTGGGAGTCACACCAATACGGCCCCTGACATGTCCAAAAATCCACATCTTGCCGAAGTCGTTGCTGCCCCATGAAACAATCTCGCCGCTGTCCGCCGATGTCTTCACCCACGCGCAAACCGTGCGCGGCGCAGTCCCTGTCACACCTTTGAACCCGGGCACACGAACCACCGGACCTTGCTCGACAAACATCAGTGAGTTGCCCATTCGGCCCGGGACCGACTGCGTCTTCAACGACGCGCCTCCTTCAACAACCGCGTCATGGCCATGGCCTGACGAATCCGCAGCCTTGTTACCGTCAATCTCGTCGAATTTCCACCAGCCTATCAAATGCGGATCGGAGTCCAACGGAACTGGCCGTTGCTCTGGTGCGCCACTGGGCTCGTGAGCGAGTTGCGATTGCGTGTTTGCGCACAAGACCGTTGCTACGGCAGCGAAGACACCCAACTTATGCAAGCTAATCATAAGCACGCGATACAGCGATTTTCACTACGTGCAATTCTCAGTCAAGCATTCATGCTTCGCCGCACAGGAGCGCGGCCATTCTTGGCCGCACCCAACCGGTCGAAGTTCGGGCTCAAGATTTGCTTGATCGAAACAAGTGCACGATCGGTCATCGGATTGATGCGGCCGGGGACGGCCGCGCTCCCGGCGCCATTGCCTTTTCCAGCGCGTGCAGGAGCGCGGGCACGCGAGACCAAAGACCAAAGACCATAGGCCCGGGACAGGGCACACTAACAAGTGTCTTGCTGTAATCACCACTGCTGATCCGCACAAATTGACAAGGGCCGAAGGCCCGATTCATACCAGCCTGGGGCAACGCCCCAGGTAAGTGGGCCAAATCAGTGATAGCAAGGGCTGAAAGCCCGTGCTAACCCAGAGTTTCGAAGGCCGGAGTTTCGGTGTG
>JAAYVR010000261.1 GCA_012517065.1 Verrucomicrobiota bacterium
AAGCTGATCAACCTATGAAAACTTTCAACGTACAACGTTCAACTCGCAACGTTCAACCGGGCCGCGGGTATGCCAAGCGAATGGCCTTGTCCGCCCGCGGCCGTTAGAGTCCCGCCTTTAGGCGGATTTGAAACGAGCATTTATCGAGCAGTATCACCTCTGAACGTTGTACGTTGAGCGTTGTACGTTGAACGTTCTCAACAAGACGACCAATCTGATCAACCCATGAAAACGTTCAACGTACAACGTTCAACTTACAACGTTCAACCGGGCCGCGGGTTTGCCAACCGACTGGCGTTGTCCCCCGCGGCTGTTAGAGCCCCGCCTTCAGGCGAAACAGTTTCATTTGTTTGTGAGGTGTTCTGGCAGCGCCGCGTCCTATGGGGGGGTAGGCCAGGGTGTCTTTCCCGGCGACGGAGTCGCAGTGGATACTTCGCAGCCCGGCGTGACCGACAGCCACAGGGTGCGCATGAGCCGGGGCACTACCGGTCAGGCAACTTTGGTTCCGGCCAGGCCGGGCTTGGAAATGTGCGGGCTGCGAACTAAAGCGATGCGCGCCAGGCCATTATTGCTTCGCGCATCAGTGCAAAAGCCTCGAGGCGCGGCTTGACGAATCTTGGCCGAAACCATGGGAATGTGCCAACGAGATCGTTGAAAACAAGTATCTGTCCGTCGCACTCCTGCCCCGAGCCAATGCCGATGGTTGGGATGGGAATGTGTTTTGTGATTTCGGCGGCGACCGGCGGATCGACGAGCTCGAGCACCACAGCAAAAGCCCCAACGTCGGCGAGGAACTGGGCATCCGCGATCAACGCTTGTTTTTCCTCTTGGGAACGGCCTTTGATCCGGTACCGTTTTTCTTGGTGTATCGTTTGGGGTAGCATGCCGATGTGCCCGAGGAAAGGGATTCCGGCGTTTCTGATTGCCTTGATTTGTTCTGCGATTGCAAGGCCGCCCTCAGCTTTGACTGCCTCGGCGCCTGCGGCGATCAACCGGTTTGCATTGGCAACTGCGGTTTCGGGCGTGTTACAACTGCCAGACGGGAGGTCTGCGGCAAGGAGGCTGCGGGGCATGGCGCGGGCTGCTGCCCGGGTGTGATGTTCCATGTCTGCCATGGTTACCGACGTAGTATCGGGGTATCCGAGGACTACCATCCCAAGAGAATCGCCCACGAGGATGATGTCAATGCCGATTTCGGACAGAAGCTTAGCGGTTGGATAATCGTACGCAGTGAGTGCCGCAATGCGTTTGCGGCCTTTCATTTGTCTGATGGATTCGGGTGTAACTTTGGTCATCTAATCCGCAATACGATTGCTCTCTGTGCGCGGCCAAAACAAGCAGAAACCTGAACTTGTTGGCCAGCGAACAGGCGGTGCGAATAATCGGCGCTTGACGAAGCTTGCTGGGAAGCATACGGTATCGGCTGACATTGAACAGATTGCTGGATTAGCCAGCGCGAAAAGTCGGAGAGGCTGATTCTACCGGCTTTTTTGTTCCCCAGATGGGGCTTTTGTATGAACAACGAACTCTTAGCGGTGATCGAGTACTGGGAGCGCGAGAAGGGCATCAGTAAAGATGTCCTGCTTGCTGCTGTCCAGGACGCGCTTGTTTCCGCTGCCAAGAAAGCGGTGGGACCGGCGAGGGAACTCCGTTGCACCATCGATCCCGAGAACGGGGATATCCAGGCGTGGGCGAAACTCGTCGTCACAGACAAGGTAATTTCCAAGCACGACCAGATTTCCCTTGCCGATGCAAAACGAATCAAGCCTGACGCACAACTTGGCGATGAGATCGAGGTGGAAGTCACACCTGCCAACTTTGGACGCATTGCCTCCCAGTACGCCAAGCAGGCGCTGATGCAGCACTTGCGCAAAGCCGAGAAAGCCCTTATCTTTGCCGAGTTCAAAGACCGCACCGGCGACATTGTGAGCGGCGTTGTACGGCGTTTCGAGCGATCTGACGTCGTTATTGACCTTGGCAGGTACGAGGCATTGCTTCCTAGCCGCGAGCGCGTTCCAACCGAAGAGTATCAGATCGGCGAACGCCTTCGTTGTTACGTCAAAGCCGTTGAGAATACGCCGCACGGACCAGAGATTATTTTGTCCCGTGCTGACCCGCAGTTTGTAATCAAGCTGTTCCATTTGGAGGTGTCGGAGATTGCGGACGGCACAATCGAGATCAAAGCCATTGCGCGTGAACCGGGATTCAGAACCAAAATCGCTGTTTGGTCCCGGAATGACAAAGTGGACCCGGTGGGTGCTTGTGTTGGGCTACGCGGCCAGCGGGTCAAGAACATCGTGCGCGAGCTCAATAACGAGAAAGTCGATATTATCAAGTGGGATAGTAACATCAAAACTTTGATAGCCAACGCGTTGGCACCGGCAAAACCGAAGGCGTTCGAAATCGACGAAGCAAACAAACGCGTCAGAGTGCTTGTCAGCCAGGACCAACTGTCTGTGGCAATCGGCAAGCGTGGTCAAAACGCTCGCTTGACTGCCAAGCTTACGGGCTGGGAAGTGGACATTGAGCCTGAGGCAGTTACGGCCATGGGGTTCGAGGAAAAAGTGGCCCAAGCAGTCAAAGCCGTGGCTTCGATTCCGGGAATCACAGAGGCTCAAGCAGACGCCCTTGTTCATCACGGTTTCCTCGGCTTAGAGGATATATTGCAAGTCGAGGTGGCCGACCTTGCCGAAATCCCTGAGATAGGTGATGCTGCTGCTTCCATCATCGAATCGGCAAGAGCGGAAGCTCAGCGGCGCACACTGAACATCAATCCGTTGCCTGCGCAGCAATAAATGGGTTGGCGGGGAATCGGATACAGAACTGAATATCACGACAACCAAGGTCACAAACTGGAATAGCGACAAAGAACGTGGGTCTGACAAAGTATGCCCGTTAGAATATACGATATAGCCAAAAGACTGGGCGTTGAAAGCAAGGTTGTTCTCAAGACAGCAAAGGAGCTGGGCATCACCCACGCGCGAGTGGCATCCAGTACCATCGACAAAATCACAGCCGAGTACCTCGAAGGAAAACTCCATGAGCTGGGTTACGGTCAGCCCGCACCAGCCCCGGCTGTTGAACAAACGCCTCCAGTCGAACCTCAAGAGGCTGCGCCCGCTGCAGTTGAAGCTGGGCCAACCGCGGTTGCGGTGGAACACCCCGCCGCCGAAGTAGAGGCTGCGCCCGTTGCGGCAGAAATTGCTCAGCCGGCACCGCCGGTGGCGGAAGTGCCTGCGACCCAAGCTCCTCAGCCGGTCGAGGTTGCCGCCCAGCCCGCGCCTCCAACAGAAGTGGAAGTGCAAACAGCGGTCCAGCCGGCGCCACCTGAGATTGCGCAAGCGCCTGAGCCAGTAACCGGCGTGCTTCCCACCGAGATTGCACCCGCACCTGTTTCTGAGGCGGTGTCGCCCGCGCCACCGGCTGCGGCAACTCCAATACCGGAAATCAGTGTTGGAGTAGAAACCCCGGTAACCCAACAGCGCGCAGGAGAACCAATGCCGGTTTTGCCTGTTGCTGAACCGGGCGAGAAGATCAAAGGCGCAGAGCCGATGCAACCGCAAGTGCAGGTTTCACCCGAGCCAAGCGCTCTCGGAAAGCCTGAGGGGCAGGAAACAACTCCGCAGCCTGTGCGCGCAGAAGAGGTTGCGGCTCGGATCGAACAGCCGGTTTCTGAGCCAAAGGCACAAGCGCCAGCAACAGCGGCAGCGGTGCCCGCATCCCTTCCGGCCACACCAGCGCCTCCAAGTCCTCCTGCACCTGCCCCAGCGGCACCTGCATCACCGCCACCCCCACCCCCTCCCCCGCCGAAACCAAGGGTTGGCGACAAGGTTGGTTTTATTCAGTTACCGTCACGTCCAAAACCGCAGGAGAAAGCGGGTGGTCGGCCCGCCCAGCGCCCCGGGTTTGGCAAAGGAGAGGGGCAGAAGAGCCGCGAGACCGCACCTGCTGGTCGGGGTGCGGGAGCGGGGACCACGTATGGTCAACGTGGGGTTGGAGGCGTTGGCGCGCCGCCTCGCCGGGATGGAGGAAGTGTGGCGCCTGCGCGTCCCACAGTTCCTGTTCCTACGGGCGAGGAAATCAGTTTGAAACCGCCGGTGACCGTGAGATCGCTTGCGGAGGCGCTTAAGAAGAAGCCGTTCCAAGTCATAGCGGACCTCATGGAGATGGGTGTTTTCGCGACGGTGAATCAAACGGTTGACCCCGATGACGCCCAGCGTGTGTGCGCCAAGTACAATTTCAGATTCAAACTCGAGCGTCGTCAGGAGGGTGGCGGAATTCACAAGCCGCCACCGCGACGAAAGGTCGATCTTGATGAAAAGCCGGAATTGCTCAAACCGCGGGCTCCGGTTGTGACGATCATGGGCCACGTTGATCATGGGAAAACAACGTTGCTTGATGTTATCCGGAAATCCAACGTGGCTGCAAATGAAGCAGGAGGCATCACGCAGCACATTGGCGCATACACAATAGAAGTCCCGCGTCCCGGCAAACCAAAGGAGACAGCCCAGATCACTTTTCTGGACACGCCCGGCCACGCCGCATTCAGCGCAATGCGAGCGCGCGGTGCGAACGTGACGGACATTGTCGTGCTGGTGGTTGCAGCAAACGACGGAGTGATGCCGCAGACCCTTGAAGCCATCAGCCATGCAAAAGAAGCAAACGTCCCGATTGTTGTGGCGATTAACAAGTGCGACCATCCGAATGCCAACCCATTGCGTGTCAGGCAGCAACTTCAGGAAAGAGGTCTTGTCCCTGATGAATGGGGCGGTGACACGATGTTCGTGGAAGTTTCCGCGGTAACAAAACAAGGGGTTGACAAGCTCCTCGAAGCGATTCTGTTACAGGCCGAGCTGCTCGAACTGAAGGCAAATCCAAATCGCCCGGCCGCCGGCAATGTTATCGAGTCAGGCATCGAGGCTGGCGGTCCTGTCGCCACGCTGCTTGTCAGGAAAGGAACGCTGTCGGTTGGCGACGTTGTGGTTTGCGACAAGTATTATGGCAAAGTCAGGGCACTTATTAATGAGGAGCGCAAACGACTGAAGCAGGCCGGGCCCTCGATGGCTGTCCGAATGCTGGGCCTGAACGGCGTGCCTGAAGCGGGTGCTGAGTTCAGTGTGGTGGCAGGCGAAAAAGAAGCGCGCGAGTTGTGCGAGCAACGCGCCGAGGCCGAACGCGCAAGCCGCGAGGAACGGCGCATGGCAATGACACTTTCGGATTTGATGAGCCGATTTGAGAAGGAATCCGCCAAGGTTCTCAAGCTGGTTGTCAAGGGGGATACTCAGGGCTCGGTGGAAGCCATCGCCGATGCGCTCGAGAAGATAGAATCGGAGAAAGTGTCGCTCGAGATCATTCACAGCGCGGTTGGGATGGTCAACGAATCCGACGTGCTGCTGGCTTCGGCGTCGAAAGCTGTCATTCTGGGGTTTCATACGCGGGTTGACGCCGCAGCCAGCGAACTTGCAAAACGGGACGGAGTGGAAATCCGGCTTTATGAAATAATCTACGAATTGATCGATGATGTCCGCAAAGCGATGGCGGGGTTGCTGGAACCGATCGAAAAGGAAGTGGTGCTCGGCACGGCCGAAGTACGCAAAGTTTTTCTCCTTTCCAAAGGTGGCAGCGTGGCCGGATGCGTGGTGTCAAACGGCCGTATCGTCAAGGGGAAAGCCCGTGTTGTGCGCCGCAAGAACGTGTTGTTTGACGGGACAATCCTCACCTTAAGGCGTTTCCAGGATGAAGTCACGGAAGTGCGTACCGGCATGGAATGCGGCATCCGCATGGCCGGGTTCGATGATTACGCCGAAGGCGACATAATAGAATGCTACAGCATCGAAAAGGTCGCACAAGAACTGTAGAGGGCTGCTTAAGCGCCTCCAACACTTGAAATGGAGAACAGGCGATACGAACGCGTCCGCGAGTTGCTCAAACGACAACTGAGCGAAATACTCTTGCGCGAGCTGCCGGTGTCAGAAGCCGGCCTTGTTACGGTTAACGAGGTCGTTCTGGCGGGGGACCTGCGCACTGCGACGGTTTATCTGGGCATGTTTGGGCCACCGGAACAACAGCGGCACTGCATGAACTTCTTGACACGGCACAGGGGCCGAATCCAAAGCATGCTTGCCGGTTCTGTCATTCTCAAGTACACGCCGACTCTTCGGTTCGTTGTGGACAATTCCGTCGAACGCGGCAACCGGGTCCTTCAGATTATCGAGGAAATCGAGAAGTCCCAGCCCCAGGAACCGACCTGAGCGCGTGCCACTGATCTGCGAATTTCGGAAGCCTGTGGAAACACTTGCTGTTCCAATGAAAAAAACGCCCCGCATTGTGCAGCGCATCATTGAGGCCATTAACCAGGCCGACACAATCTGCATTGCAGGGCATGTCCGGCCGGACGGCGACTGCATCGGGGCACAGCTTGGTTTGGGTTTGGCACTACGCGCAGAAGGCAAACGTGTTTCGGTCTGGAACGAGGACCAAACACCGGAAAAACTCGCTTTCCTCGATCCCGAGGGCCTTCTGGAAAGACCGCGTGGAAACGGGGATTTTGACTGTGTGATTGCGGTTGACTCGGCCAGCTATGAGCGGCTCGGGTCGGTCGTTGAACACATCAAGAATCGCCGTATCCTTATCAACATTGATCACCATGCAAGCAACACCCGTTTTGGTGACATCAACTGGGTCCGCACGCGCGAGCCGTCCACGGGCGAGCTTGTGTTCAGGCTGCTCAAGTACGCCCGTTGGCCGATCACACCGCGCATAGCGGACTGTTTGTTCACTGCAGTTTCCACTGACACCGGCTCGTTTCAGTACCCATCAACAAGACCCGCTACTTTTGTCGTGGCCGGCGAATTGGTAAAACGGGGTGCGAATCTGGGCACAATCTGCCGCGAAGTGTACCAGTCGTTCCCACTGTCCCGAGTAAAGCTTCTGCGGTACCTTTTCTCGCGATTCCGTCTGATCCACAAGAACCAGATAGCATATTTCTGGCTGCGGCCGGCCGATTTCGCGCGATCAGGCGCCGACCCGGCGGATGCCGAAGGGCTTATCGACCACCTCCGCGCAATCGAACCTGTCATTGTCGCTTGCGTGTTCGAACAGGTCGAGCCCGAACTCATCCGCGTCAGCTTCCGCTCGAAGCGCCCGTCGGTGGATGTCAACCTGATTGCGAGCCAGTTTGGCGGAGGAGGACATGCTGCGGCAGCAGGCGCGAGAATCGTCGGGACACCTCAAGTTGTGCAGCGCAAAGTGCTGGCTGCGGTACGCCGCGCCCTCGACACAAACGATTGACCTATGCCATTGCCTGTGATCAGTCCCTTGGACGGAGCGTTGTTGGTTGACAAACCGCCCGGGCCAACGTCGCACGATGTTGTGGATGCCATCCGCCGGAAGTTCAATGTCCGAAAGGTGGGGCATTGCGGCACGCTCGACCCCAATGCTGACGGGCTTTTGATAATCGTGCTCGGCCGCGGCACCAAGTTATCCGACAAACTAATGTCAGCAGACAAGGTCTATGCCGGAACGATTAAACTCGGGCAAACAACTGATACCTACGACGCTGACGGAACAATCATCAGCACATCGCCTGTTCCGTCTCTTACGCTCGAGCAGATGAATGAACTGGCGCAGCAGTTTGTTGGCGATCTGATGCAGACACCGCCGATGGTATCTGCAGCAAAAGTGGGCGGAGTGCCGCTTTACAAACTTGCCCGGAAGGGCGTCGAGGTCGAGCGCAAGCCAAGGCTGGTGCACGTGTACAACTTTCAATTCAGTGCCTATGAAGAACCCATTGCCACTTTCCGCATCGTCTGCACAAAGGGCACTTATGTCCGGAGCATCGCGCATGAATTTGGTCAGAGGCTCGGCTGTGGTGCTCACCTTGCGAGCCTGCGCCGGCTTCAAGTTGGGCGATTCTCGGTGGACAACGCACTCCCGCTGTCGCGAATCATGGAATTAACGACGGCCGAACTCGAGCGCCACGTGATCCCGTTTCTGAAACTGGCGGAATCGGCTTGAGTGAATCCGCCTTGCCGCGGACCGTTCTGAGCCCCTGTGGACATCATCACACAAGCAGGAAAATGGGAACTGGCGACGCAGCCGTTGTGCATGGCCATCGGCATGTTCGACGGGCTTCATCTCGGACATCAGGCCGTGATAGGCCGGACCGTATCCCGCGCGAAAAACCAAGACGCGCTGGCTCTCGTGGCGACTTTCGATCGGCACCCGGCCAGCGTCATTGCCCCTCATCATGCTCCACCTGCAATCCAAACTTTGAACCAGCGACTGCGCGGCCTTTCCGATTTGGGCGTTGACGCGACATGGCTGATTCATTTCGACAGGGCGTTCAGCGAAAAAAGCGCCGAGGAATTTGTGCGCGATGCGTTCAGATACTTCCCCGGGCTCCGAGTTGTGCTGGTTGGGGAGAAATTCCGATTTGGTCATCGCCGACAGGGCACTGTCGAGCTTCTGCAGGACCTAGGCCATGAATTGGGGTTTGAGGTTGAAGCAATTCCCCCGGTGAACCTTAACGGTGAGCCGGTCAGCAGCACTCGAATTCGCCGCCAGATTCGCGCAGGTCATCTCGACGAAGTGCGTGCGTTGCTTGGACGGCCTTATGCGTTGGCCGGAAAAGTTGTGGAAGGCGATCGATTGGGCCGCCAGCTCGGGTTCCCCACCGCGAATCTGGCTGTCGAGGGCATGGCTGTGCCGCCAAATGGTGTTTATGTGGCGCACGCCGAGGCCGCCGCGTGGTCAGGACCTGCCGTCGTCAATGTCGGTTTCCGCCCAACCATCGAACGACAGCCACAGTCGATTCGCGTGGAAGCTCATTTGATCGGATTTGATGGAGAAGTTTATGGACAGGAAATCGAGCTTTTGTTTTTGAGATCTCTCAGGAGCGAGCGCAAGTTTAGTGACGTTGGAGCGCTGCGCGCTCAGATTGCCGAGGATTGCCGGGCTGCAAGCGGTCTTTACCAAACCATCTGGGCTGCTTTTGGCTGCGGACATGGCGAATCAAAAGCTGTCTCATCACCCCGCGCACACTCTTCTTGAAAGAGTGAACGGTTTGGGCTATTGGCTGTCAATCTCTTCGCTACTCCCAAGAATATGAACACTGGCATAACAGCAATAAACGATGAGGTCCAAAAGGCCAGTGCCTTTGTGGCACCATTGATGGCCGAGATGTCCAAGGTCATCGTCGGACAGAAGTATCTCGTCGAAAGAATGGTTATCGGGTTGCTTGCCAACGGGCACTTGCTGCTCGAAGGTGTGCCCGGCCTTGCAAAGACCCTGGCCGTCAAATCGCTTGCCGCATGCCTTGACGTGAAATTCTCGCGCATCCAATTCACTCCCGACATGCTTCCGGCCGACGTTATCGGGACTCAGATTTACAGGGACGGCACTTTCACCACCCGCAAAGGCCCAATATTTGCCAATCTCATCCTTGCCGACGAGATCAACCGCGCTCCTGCCAAGGTCCAGAGCGCACTCTTGGAAGCAATGCAGGAGAAACAGGTCACAATTGGCAATGAAACATTCAGACTCGATGAGCCGTTTCTTGTCCTTGCGACACAAAACCCGATTGAGCAGGAAGGCACCTATCCGCTCCCTGAAGCGCAGGTCGATCGATTCATGCTCAAGCTGAAAATCAACTATCCGTCCCGCGAAGAAGAGCGGCAGATTCTGGATCTAATGGCCCGCACAAGCGGGCAGCCGGTCACTGCGGCTGTCGTCAAAGCCACCGAAATCCTCCACGCGCGTGAGGTAATCAACCACATCTACATCGACGAGAAGGTCAAGGATTACATAGTTGACCTCGTCTGCTGCACCCGGGAACCGGACCGCTACAAGATTCAGGTCAAAGACTTCATTCAATTGGGTGCGTCTCCGCGGGCAACGATAGCGCTTACACTGTGCGCAAAAGCGCACGCTTTCCTCCGGGGCCGTGGCTACGTCACGCCACAGGACGTCAAAAGCATCGGAATGGATGTTCTTCGGCATCGCGTCACTGTGACGTACGAAGCCGAAGCCGAAGAAAAGACGCCAGAACACATCGTGCAGCGAATATTCGATGAATTGCCCGTGCCGTGACATGGCCCGGTAAGGGTTCGGCTGTCCTTGCGCGGCTCAATGGAAATCGTTCCCGGCTCATGATCCCACGAGAAATACTCAAGAAAATCCGGCTGATCGAGTTGCGGACCAACAAGCTCGTCACCGAAACTCTCGCGGGCCAGTACCACAGCGTTTTCAAGGGCCAGGGGATGAATTTCGACGAGGTGCGCGAATACCAGCCCGGGGACGAGGTCAGGTTCATCGACTGGAACGTCACGGCAAGAATGCAGCACCCGTACGTGAAAAAGTTCGTCGAGGAACGCGAGCTCACGGTGATGCTCGTGGTGGACCTCAGCGGATCTGGGTTGTTCGGATCGGGCGAACAGTCAAAGCGCGAACTGGCAGCAGAAATTGCGTCTGTCCTTGCTTTCTCGGCAATCCGCAACAATGACAAAGTTGGCTTGATTCTTTTCAGCGAGGCCGTCGAGAAGTACATCCCACCGCGCAAAGGGCGGCGGCACGTGCTGCGGGTGATTAGAGAAATTCTTTTCCACGAACCCAGATGGCGCGGCACGGACCTGAACCACGCCCTCGAATTTCTGAGCCGCGTTGTGCCTCGCCGCGCTATTGTGGTTATTCTGTCCGATTTTCTCGGTCAAACCGCCCCAACTCGTGAGGATATGGCAGCGCACCTGAGACGGCGTGTCATATTGTCCGAGACACTTTCTCAGGCCTCGCTATCGTCTCTCTGCAGGGCCAACAGGCGACATGACCTTGTGGCAGTCCAAATCTCCGATCGCTACGAACTTCGGCTGCCAAACCTCGGGTACCTTGTTCTGAAAGACGCTGAAACCGGCGAGGTGGTGGAAATCAACACAGGCGACGAACGCAAACGCGTCGCATTCGCCCAACGCCAGGAACGACTCCAACGCGATCTCCAGAAATTGTTCTCCGCCGCTGGCATCGATACCATCCAGTTGCGTACCGATCAGCCGTACGAAGCCGCACTGGGCAGATTCTTCGAAACACGCGAAAGACGGCGACGTCGCGGCTGAGCCGTGACGGCGTCGGCACCGGGTTCTCCATGCCATGCCGCTGAAATCCAAACAACAGGCCGTCCCGCAAACACCCGCTCAGGATACGAACGCGGTGATCGCCGTTGACATTCGCGAGGCCAAGCCGCCTTTGCCGCTGGGCGGGAATTGGCCGTGGTTTGGTGTGCTGATTGCCGGTGCGTTGCTCGCGGCGCTCGCTGCATTCTTCTGGTTCAGGTCAAGGCGCCGAACCACGCAACAACCGGAAGTTCAAATCCCGCCGCACATTGTTGCGCGTGACAGGTTGCGTGCTGCGCTTGCCTTGATAGGCCAGCCGGGACCTTTTTGCGTTGAAGTCTCTCAAATCATACGCGTCTATTTGGAACAACAGTTCAAGCTCCACGCCCCGGAACGGACAACTGAGGAATTCCTCGCCGAACTGCAGGACAGTTCATTGTTGGGGCTCGATCAAAAGCGGACCCTTGCCGATTTCCTAATGCGTTGTGATCTTGTGAAGTTCGCCCGCTATGAGCCGGGCGAACCGGAATTGCGAAGTCTTTACGACGCCGCAGTCCGCCTTGTGGAAGAAACCCAATGGGCCGCCGCAGTTCCAGATACGCCTGTGTCAGGGGAACAATCCCCTGCGGCAACCCAGTCGGCTCTAGAAACTGTGGACAGGAAATCCTGACATGAGATTCGCTCATCCATGGTTTCTGTTGTTGCTGGCGTTTTTGCCGCCGCTGGCATTGCTGCGCCAGCGACGAACCCAACAAGCCGCGTTTCTCTATTCGTCAGTCGCCCTTGTTAAACACGTGGCGGGCATTGGACGTTCGCGCGTTGGACTTATTCTGTCTCGGCTGCGCTGGATTGCAATTGGGTTGTGCATCATTGGGCTGGCGCGCCCACAGCTCGGCATGGGCGAAGCCAAAGTCAAGGCGGCTGGAATAGACATCGTAGTGGCACTTGACTTGTCCGGCAGCATGCGATCCGAAGATTTTCAGCTCCGAGGGCGCCCGGCCAATCGACTCGACGTGGCCAAAGATGTCCTTACCGCTTTCATCAAGAAAAGGCCAAACGATCGAATCGGCCTGGTCGCGTTTGCCGGCCGGCCGTACATCGCTTCGCCCCCGACGCTTGACCACGATTTCCTCCTTGAAACGATCAGCCACCTGAACATTGGGTCGGTCGAGGATGGCACGGCAATTGGTTCGGCTTTGACCGCGGCTCTGAACCGGCTCCGCGATGTCCAAGGAAGGACCAAGGTCGTGATCCTTATGACAGACGGCCAGAACAATGCCGGGAAAGTGCCACCGCTGACCGCCGCCGAAGCCGCCCAAGCCCTAAACGTGAAGGTCTATACAATCGGCGTCGGCACTCGCGGCAAAGCTCCAATGCCTTTCATCCAAAACGGATACCGCGTCACACGCATGGTTGATGTCAATATCGATGAGGACACGCTCAAGCAGATTGCTGACCGGACCGGCGGCGCATATTTTCGGGCAACGGACACGGAGCGTCTTCGCCAAATCTACGACCACATAGACCGTCTCGAGAAAAGCGAGGTGGAAGCCAAGAAATACCAGCGTTATCAGGAGCTGTTCCCGTTGTTTGTAATTCCAGCTCTCGCCGTGTTCCTGTTGGAGCTGATCCTGAGCCAAACCGTGTGGCGGCGTTTGCCATGATTCCCAGACGCATCAAACTGTCTGACCAATGCGGCAGTCTTGCGGGCGCTGCACGGACAGTTGCTCGCTATTGCAAATCTGCCTCAACAGACGCAGATTGGCCATGCACGGTTGACCGCCAATACAACGCGGCGCAGCCGCAACCGAACGACTCGCCCGGGATAGCCGGGCAGGTTTCCGGTATGATGTTGTGTCGCGCTGCACTGGACGGGCTGGTTTCGCAGTACATGCGAACAATGAGTTTGGACAGGCAAATGAATTTGTTGAACAAACCAGCCATGAACGATCAGAACATCTGTGCCCGTAGCACAGGTTCTCCGAGATTAGCACGGTAGGGCATATGCGTTTCGGCAATCCACGCATGCTTTGGTTGCTGGCCCTTGCCGCGCCCCTGCTGATTTGGTTTTTGCACTGGGCATGGCGGCAACGCCAGAAACTCATAGGTCAATTTGTCCAATCCAGACTTCTTGCTCAGTTGACAGTCGGCGTTTCAAAGGGCCGACAGAAGCTAAGGCTCGCACTGCTCGGTCTTGCGGTCTTGCTCATGATGTTCGCCCTCGCCAGGCCGCAGTACGGGTTCGCATGGGAACAGGTCAGCAGCCGCGGTCTGGACATTCTGGTGGGAATCGACACCTCACGGAGCATGTTGGCCACGGACGTTCTGCCAAACCGATTGGCTCGAGCAAAGCTGGCTGCACTTGACCTGATGCGATCAGCCAGAAGCGACCGGCTTGGTCTGATTGCGTTCGCCGGAACCGCTTTCCTCCAATGCCCGCTCACCCTGGATGACAACGCTTTCAGCGAAAACGTGAACTATCTCGACGTTGGAGTGCTGCCGCAGGGCGGCACTGCGTTGGCGGCGGCAATTGAGACAGCAATGCGCGCGTTCGCGAACAGCGAGAATAATTTCAAAATACTGGTCCTGATCACCGATGGCGAAGACCACGAGGAGGGCGTTATCGAAGCCGCCGAACGCGCAGCAAAAGAGGGCATAAGAGTCTTCACCGTGGGAGTCGGAACCCTTGAAGGCGACCGCATCAAAATTGAAGAAAACGGAAAAACATCTTACATCAAAGACGAGAACGGAAACGTCGTGGTTTCAAAGCTGAACTCAACCCTGTTGCAGAAGATTGCCGAGATAACGCACGGCGATTACATTGCGCTACAGGGCGCGGACACCATGAAAATCCTGTACGAAAGTCGAATTGGGCCGCTGCCACGCCGTGACATGGCATCGAGGCTGTTTCGCCAGTACCATGAACGTTACCAGTGGCCATTGGCCCTGGCCATATTGTGCATGATCGCTGAAATGTTCGTCAGGGACCGCCAACGCGTCGAACGGCCAAAAGCCATTGTCCAATCCGGACATCCAATGTTCAACAAGCTCGTTGGCACAGCAATTCTGCTCGTTGCCGGGCTTTTGACGCAGATCGCGGTCGGCGACAATGCGCTGAGAGCGTATGAGGCCGGTCGGTTCAAGGAAGCCCAACGCGAATATCAAAAGCTGCTGAACCGCAGCCCAAAAGACCCGCGCCTGCGTTTCAATGCCGGGACCGCTGCATATCGTGCCGGCGATCTGGCTGCCGCCACAAATGAACTGTTCCAAGCCACGCTCTCCTCCGATCCTGCTCTTCTTCAACGGGCCTATTACAACCTTGGCAACGCCAAATACCGAATCGGCGAACAAGCCGAGAATCCGGCCGCCACCGCCATGCACTGGAAAGAGGCAATCGCCGATTACGACAGCGCATTGAAACTCGATCCCAACGACCAAGACGCAAAATTCAATCGCGAACTCGTCGCAAAGAAACTCGAAGAACTTGAAAAACAGCTCCAGCAACAGCGCGATCAAAGCCAGGCAAACCAGAACAAACAGGACCAACAACAAGACCAACAACAGAATCAATCCCAGGCCGGGTCCCAACAGCAGCAACAGGATCAACGCCAATCGAACGAACAGGACAAACAAAACCAAAATCAACAGCAGGAATCCAAAAACCGCCAGCCACAAAACACACCTTCCGAGGAGCAGAAAGAGCAAACACCGCAACCAAGCCCGGATGACAAACAGGAACAAAAGAATCCGACACAGGAAGACGTCGAGCTCAACCCGGCCGGCAAACAGGAACAGTCTCCGGGAGACGACAAAGGCGAGTCCCGCCCAATGTTCAAAGAAGGCCAAATGACACCCGAGCAGGCGCGTCAACTGCTCGATGCCGCTCGCGCTGATGAGCGCGCATGGATTCTCGTCCCTCCGGGTCCCAGGCGAACCAGGACGTATCGCGAGTGGTGACCATTGTTCCGCTGCACGTTAGTTTTGAGGAAATTCTCATCACAATCTGTGATGATTTTCTGCACGTGATCGCAACAACCAGGGACACCGTTGAAGGCTCGTGTTGTGTGACACCGGGTTGAGGTCGCGTCTTCCAACGGAACTCCCATTGGAATTCGAACTCGAAATCGCCACTTGACCCTTATTCTATGAGATTCTTGCAGGCCGGGACGATTTTCTTGCGCGTGCCTATGGTGACTTGGGCCTCCGACACCGTTTGCATAAAGATCACCTCCGATGAAAGCCCTCTGCCAACCCAATAGCGCGGCTGCCGCGGAGTTGGCAGCCAAGCGGACCTTGCTCAGCAGACAAATGCGGGCACTGAGCACACTGGCCAACACCTGCCAGTAGCCCAGCTGGGGATCGCAGGCGGCGCCAAGGGCTAGCGCAGGTTTTGGGCTAAGGATTCAGTGGAAGATTTGTTGACAGCCGCGCTGGCTCACAGTGGCCAAGACGGTGGCGGATCGGTGGCGTGAGCATTCAGTATTCAACACGAGCAACGCTCGAGCTGGCTTTCGTCCGCTTGGCGTCCGGCCGCGCGGTAGAACACCTCGGCTCCTCGACGCTGGCGGCAGATGCAGCCATTCGCCTCCAATCCGGCCAGGTGTTTGACAACTTCGGCTGGCTTGATCCCCAGACCCTGCGCGATGTCTTGCACGCGGCAGGGGCGGCGCTTCAGCAGGGCAAGCACGGCCTCCGCCGAAGGGTGTGACTGGGGTGTCGCCTTCAAAATGCAGTAGTTGGCTATCACCTCCGCCTCTGGGCCAAACGCTTTAGCCAACGCCGCGAGCCCTTCAGGCGGCACGGCTCGCACGTGTTCCTCGGCTGGCGGGCGAACGGCGGTGTTCAGTTGCACCCGGTCGGGCCGGATACGGCGGACGATTTCGGCGATTTCTTGGACGTGCGCCGGCAGGCCGGTGTGCCCGGCCAGCAGCAGCACTTCCAGCCAGTATTGACCTGAAAACTCGCCGCGAAATTGCTCCAGCCCGGCCACCAGTTTTTCAAAGGTGATGTCCGGGTGCGGCCGGTTCACCGCCTGAAAAAGCAGGTCGTCGCCGGCGTCGAGCGACGGCATGACCACGTCCGCCAGCGCCAGTTCGGCCCGCACTTCCGGCTGCCACAGCAGCGACCCGTTGGTTAGCACCGCCACGGGGATTTTCGTCATGGCACGGACCTGCTCGATGATTTCGCCCAAGCCCGAATGCAGCGTCGGCTCGCCCGAACCGCTAAAGGTGATGTAATCCGGGTGCGAGGCCAGCTTCCGTTTCAATTCCTCGAGCACGGCGGCGGTCGGCACCCATTCCTTGCGCTCGACGGTCTTGCGGGTGGTCCGCCCCAACTGGCAATAGATGCAATCGTAGGTGCAGGTCTTGAACGGCACCAAGTCCACGCCCAACGACCGGCCCAGACGCCGGGACGGCACCGGGCCAAAAACGTATTTGAAATTCTCGTTCATACCAATCAGCCTCAACACGCGGGTGAGTCGCAGCGCTCGTTTCGCCCGCAACAGGTCGAGCCGGTTTGCTCGAAAGAACAGCTTGCGCTGTCGCCACTGCCCTTGAAAATCAACCCGGCACCGGCGCCGATCAGACGGCGCACCGGCCGCCCGCATTTCGGGCAGACTTTTAAGCGTGGGTCGGACATGTTTTGACGCTTTTCAAAGCGATGTCCGCAACTTTCACATTCATATTCATAGGTTGGCATGTTTCGGTATCCTTGTGTCCATTTTACCGGCCGTTAGGATCGGCTCGACTGGTGTTGGGCTACCAAAACTTCCTGGTGTTGACTTTCGAAACGCTGTGTCACAAAGCCCGCGTGGCGCAGCCGCGCCTGCCAGTGGGCGAATCGGCTGGGGGGATGTGGATGTCGCCGACCTTCAGCGGCGTGAATCTCGTCCATCAAACGGAAGCCGCTCGGCGTAAAGTCCGCCAGTACCAGTTTGCCGCCCGGCTTGAGCAAGCGCAGCATTTCACCGAACACGCGCTCCTGATCGTCCAAGTGATGAAACACGTTCCACGATGTCACAGCATCAAAGCTGGCTGCTGGCCACGGCAGCGAGCGCGCATCGGCCAGCACAAACTCGATTCGCTCCACCACGCCTGCATATGCAGCTTCCAGCCGCGCGCAACGCTGTTCCTCCGGGTTGATGTCCACGGTTGTGACGCGCGCCACTTGCTGCGCCAGCTGAATCACGAATCGCCCTTTGCCCGTGCCGACGTCCAGCACCCGGCCTGACAGCGGTAGGGCCTTGCCCAGCACGAACCGCACGCTGGCGTCCGGGTCGTAGCCAAAGCGGCGATGCACCGCGTTGCGCTCCTGCAGACGTTCGTGATTGGCCAGAATGTCAGAGCGCAACGCCGCCCCGCACTGCGCGACCAGCCTGCCGTGACGCGCGGGCACTGAAGTAGAGCTGGCTGCGTTTATGGCAGTCTTAGGATTTGCAGGTTGCGGTTCTGGTGACTTTGGGCGGTGCTGGTCCAAAGCTGCCCGCAGCGTGTTCACAGCCAGCACAGGACAGTGCTTGTGATCTTCCGGCAGCTTGCCGACGACAGCTTCAACCTGTTCAGGTGTCAACTGCAACGCTTCCTCGACGGCTTTCCCTTCGACCAAACTGGCAGCAACCGCGCCGCTGATAATCGAAGCCCCGCAACCGTCGGTGGTAAACGTGGCGCGCAGGATGCGGCCCTCCTGAATGGCCAGCCAAAATTCCATCGTGTCACCGCACGGGCCGGTGACACGCGCATTGGCGTTGGCGCCTTTCAACGGGCCGAAATTGCCCGGGAGTTGTCGCATTCCGATTTTGTAAAGGTTGCTGGTATCTCTTTCCATAGTTGAATCATCGCCTGTGCCGCCGGGCTTTTCGGATCGTGTTCCACGACCGGACGGCCCCTGCGTTGGGCTGCAGTCACGGCCGGGTCATAAGGAATTCGGCCCGCAACAGTCGCGCCCAACTCGGAAGCGCGGCGCTCGATTTGCGCCGTGAGCGCCGGGTTCAAATCGTGTTTGTTCACGCAGACGAAAGCCGGGATTTCAAAGTGCCGGGCCAATTTCAGCACACGCTCCAAATCGTGTTCGCCCGAAGGCGTCGGCTCGGTCACGGCCAAGAGCATCGACGCGCCCGTAAGACTGGCCATAACCGGGCAGCCGACACCGGGCGGGCCGTGAATCAGCAGCAGTTGCCGGCCAGCGGCGCGGGCGGTCTCGCGTGCTTGCTCGCGCACAAGCGCAGCCAATTTGCCGGAATTGCCCTGACCGGGCCGCAGCCGGGCGTGAATCAGCGGACCAAACCGCGTGTCCGAAACAAACCATTCACCGCCGTCAGTCGGAAGCAGTTCGATAGCGCGTTCGGCGCAGAAATGGGCGCACACGCCGCAGCCTTCGCAGGCCAGCGGGTCCACGCGAAACGTGCGCGGCACCCGGCCGTTGCCGGGGCCGTCAAAAAAAATGGCGTCGAACCGGCATAACTCCTCGCATTTGCCGCAGGCGATGCAGTGGCCGGGCTTGATGCGGGCGCGCAGGCCGCCGGAGAATGTCGCGCGCTGCCGGAGGCGCGGTTCGAGCACCAGTTCCAAGTTCGAGGCGTCCACATCGCAATCGGCCAGAGCTGGCTTCTCGGCCAGCGCCGCCAGCGAGGCCGTCACCGAGGTTTTGCCGGTGCCGCCTTTGCCGCTGGCGACAGCCAGCTTCATGAGGCCGCACCCGGATTGTCGGTTTGACTTTTGGAGCCTTCGCCGGCGAGTTGGTTAATCCGTTGCTGGACACCATCCAGCGCCTTCTGCAGGAATTCAGCCTGCTGACGGAGCTGGGCCAACTCGGCCTCCGGGCTCCAAGCCGGGCCGGGTGGCGGTGGGACAAACGGCGGCAAGCCTACGGCGGCACGCTGCCAACCGGTCAGGCCGGTTGCATAAAACCAGTGCCGCCAGCCCCGACCACCGCCGCCCCAACCGCGTCCGCCGCCACGACCCCAGCCGTGACCGTATCCAAATCCGGGCCCACGATTGAGGTAACCGGGGGTTCCGAACCCCGCGCAGTATCCGGCCGCACGGCCGGTCATTGGTCCTTGGCCCATTGGGCCAGTTCGATCTCCAAGTGGCATACTCGTTCTCCTTTCTTCATTCGGTCATGTTTGTGTTTGGATTGCTTGATCCAGACAGGTTTGATTTGGCAATCCCGCCTCGTCCACGGCCGCGGCCCAAACCACGACCGCGGCCAAAGCCTTGCCCGCGACCTTGGCCGCCCTGGCCTCGACCGCCGCCCGCGCCGCGGCGTTGTCCGCCGCCGCACGGTCCCATGCCTTTGCCGACCGGCCCCTGGCCGAACGGCCCGGTTCCATCTCCCATTGGTGTCATACTCTGATCCTTTCGTTTCCAGTTGTTTCTGCATTCATCACCAGTGCCCGCCCACGTCTGCCCGAGTCAGCGCCCGGAGTCGGCCAGCCAGGAAATCCTGAACAGCTTGTTCGGCTGTTCCACCGTCAACGGTGTACACCTGAATCTTGGCAGCCTGAAGCGCGTTCATTGCCTTGGGCCCGACATGGCCGGTAATGACAACCTGCACGCCTATCCGGGCCAGTGTTTCGGCGGCGTGCGTGCCCGCGCCCTGCACTGCATTTGCTCCCTCGGCGTTGTCCACGGTGGTCTGTTGGCCGGTCTCGGTGTCCACAATGCGGAAAAAGCGTGCCCTTCCAAAACGCAGGTCCACCAACGCGTTCGGTCCCGATTCCTGAGAAGTGATGGCCAGCTTCATATTCAACGCGCTCCTCCTGACTCACCGTGGCAGGCTTGTCCATGCTCCGGACCGTCGTGGCCCCGGCTATGGCGACAGGTTGGAGCCGCGGCACTCACGGTTTTGTTCAAAGACGCCCGCAGGACGGTCTCCGGCAAATTCCCAAGCTGGCCAGCGTGAACAGCAATGCCATTTTGGGCAAGAAAATCCAATGCGCCTCGGCCCGTGCCATCGGCAATCACGACCTGCACACCGAGGTTTGGCAGCAATTCTGGAAAGACGTTTTTCATGTTGCGCTATTGGTGAAAGACAAAACGAGTGCCAACTGAACAATCAACCAATTCAACAGGGAATTCGCTCCAAAGTCTGGCGGTGGCAGCCGCGCCAGTGCAATGCGCCGGACCAAGTTTGTGGACCCGGAGTTCGCGCAACGCATCCACGGTTCGCTCCATCCGTTCCGGGCTGGCTGTCAACAGGTGCATGCCACCCAATACAGCGTGGATGGGCCGTCCACCAGTAAGCTCGCGGATGTGGCGCAAAGTGTTGACCACGCCAGCGTGAGCACAGCCCAGCAACACCACCACGCCCTCACGGCTGTCAAAGAAGAGCGCTTGGTCGTCCTCGATCGGATCAGGCTGGGTGCCCGCTTCGTCCAACACAAAAGGCCCGCCCACATCCTCGAAATTGACTCTGCGCGGGACTTCACCAGTGAGGAAGACACCCGGAAGTACTTCAGCCGGCGACGAGTTGGCGCAAAACGGGCCGGCATCGGGTGGCGTGATCTCTTGGATTGTATCCGGGATTCCCACCGACCGCGTAGTGCCGTTCGGATTTCTGGAGAAACGCCGAATCAGTGCGGTCGGATGCGCGCGCAAAACCGCACCCGGGGCCAGCCCTCTGACCGCTGACAGTCCGCCGATATGATCGTAATGCCCGTGGCTTATCGCCACGGCGTCGAGAGCCGTCAGGTCCACGCTTAGCAAACGGGCGTTCTCCGTCACCAAGTCGCTTTGCCCCGTGTCAAAAAGCAGACTTTGCCGGCCTACTTGGAGATGAAACGCCAAACCGTGTTCAGCCTTCAACCCACGGCAGCGCACGGTGTTTTCCACCAACACAGTCAGAAGTATCGTCTCATTCATGCCATTTTATGAACTTGCCCCGGTGCATTGAGACGGCGGCGGAAACCGATATCGTATGGTTGCGACCAAGCTTAACCTCCAACGCTGAACGCTCGGCGCAGCGGGGATCAAGCCGAGCTTGTGTTCCCCCGGCGGCGACCTCCCTAACTTGGCTGGGATTAAACGTTTTCATGAGACCTACCGCTGACACCGGCAATGGCGGTGTCGCATTCTCCTGCGACCGGCAACCCCGGTCGTGCACGTCGGGAGCTGCCAACAGCCAGGCATGCGAAACTCGGATCGCCACAGTTGCCGACCGCAAAACGCCCGCAAGACTTCCTCAACGTTCCCGCAAACGTGTCGTTCGACCCGAACTCCCCGCGCCTCCAGCGCTTGCAGCAGCGGGTCGGACACCGCGGCGCACACCAGCACGTCCACGCCCAACCCGGCCAGATTGGTCGCAAGGTCCGCCGCCGGCATTGGGTCGAGGACGATTTCCTTACGCCCGACTTCCCGCCCACGATGGCGCTTGACCAGCAGCAACCGCGTCGCCGCGTCCAACACGGGCGACACCCGGTTCTGCCAGATGGGAATGGCAATCGTCACGGTCGGTGCAAGAGCACGCGGCGTGCCTGGTTTGCGACCAGCGCCAATTGCTTTGAATCTCAAACAGTTCCGGCGCAAGAGGCGTGATCCGCTGCTGCAGAAACCGTTGGCAAATGCAACGTTTCGCGGACACAAGCACTGCAAAATGCGACGCGTGCCCGCCAACAAGTGCCTCGTCTTCGCCGTATTCGAATGGCTCAATCCCGGTGCCTTGGTTTTTCCGAACGGATTACTCGGGTTGATTCGCAGCTCGTGCGCCGTGCGACCGCTCCACCTGTTCCGCTGACCCTGAGCCTCAGCCCGCAACCCAGATCTTCGCCGAGGGCGGAGCACAAGCCGCCTCCTCTCACAGCCCGCAGCGACGCACAATTCTCTCGATGACCTCAGTCTGATGCCACTCGATGAAAACGATGATCTTCATCGCCGAAACGAACTTGGGTTGGCAAAGCGGATGCCGAATAAAGTGTCTGTCACTCTATTTGCTGGACCCACGCTAAGAGCCCCACCAACCCCTCGCAACGATCCTCGGAGACTTCGGTCATGACGCCATAATGCCCGTCCAACCCGGTCCAACCCGGCCGCCACAATATCGTGTCTGTCACTCTATTTGTTCCGCCACCGCCAAACCCTCACCAACCCCTCAAAACAGTCCCCGGAAACTTCACCTCTCACGCTACAATGCCCTTTCAGCCGGCATGAACACTCCTCCCACTGTGGATCTCACCGTGATCACCAAACGGACCAAGCCGGCAACGACAACACGTGAAAACAATCCACCAATCGCCGAACTCCTTCACCAGGCCTTCGGCATCCCGCAACTCCAGTCTCTGAAAACGCCCCTGCCTCCTTTTCCTCGACTTACTCCTCCCAGCCCTTACTCGATCGCCCTCACCTTCAGATCACGCAACACATAGACCTCTCCCAACAACATCCCAGGTATCTTCCTCGCTCCACTCTTCCGCTTCGGACCAAACAGCGGCCGATGCCTCATGAACACCTCCTCGACAAACGCCCTGCTCCCCAACGCCACTCCGTCTGTTATGTGCCTGATCTTCAACATCAGTGCAGCCCCAAAACTCAGTCTCCCACCTTCCTTTATCACCTTCCTGATCTCCTCGTCGCTCAACACCGCCTTCCCGCTCTCTCCGGCCCTCCCGGCCCTCGAATAGAGCAGTTGCCGGTACAACCTCGCCGCCTCATTCCATTCACTCACCCCCAATAGCTTCATCAACGCCTCCCGCGCCCTCTTGTCCCCACGCATCGCCGCTCCGTAGGTGCTAAACCGGTAATCTTTCGGGTCTCCGGTCTGCGCGCCCCTGACTGGA
>JAAYVR010000262.1 GCA_012517065.1 Verrucomicrobiota bacterium
ACAACTACGCAAAACTCGCTTCCGGCTGGTGGTTAGCCTTTACCGGGTGGGATTGGTTACCCACAGAGTTCCGTTTGAGAGTTTTGTGCCTTTTAAGCACGCCCCTCTCACTGGGCTTTTCATGACGCGATATGGGGACAGGCACATTGTTTTCGGGCCGATACAGTGTGAGGCTTTGGCCAGGAAATCTCGCCGAGGTGAAGACATGGATGAATCCGAGGGGGGGGTGGCGGGTGAGATTTCCGGGCTGGCGGTTTTGACAATGGTTGATTAGCCTCCGTGCCAATGATTCTCGTCATCGCTACTCGCAACCAACACAAGGTCGAGGAAATCCGCGCATGTTTGGGCGAGGGATTTGATTATTTGACGCTGCGTGATTTTCCGGCTGCACCAGTGCCGGTTGAAGACCAACCGACGTTTGCGGGCAACGCGGCGAAGAAAGCATCCATGCTTGCGCGATGGCTCGCAGAACAGCCCCTTCAGAGCCAGACGGTGTTTGTCCTTGCGGACGATTCCGGGCTCGAGGTCGATGCGCTCGGTGGCGCGCCCGGCGTTAACTCGGCAAGGTTCGCTGCTCTAGACCGCGGCGGACACAGCAACTCGACAGACGCGGAGAACAACGCAAAACTTCTGCGGTTGCTGGCTGGTGTTCCGCCGGACCGGCGCACAGCGCGGTTTCGGTGTGCAATCGCCCTTGCACAGGTGGGGCCAGCCAACCGCGCTGGGGAGATGTCCGAACCTTCAGGCATAAGAGTGGTGCCCGAAGAACCTCTTATATTCGAAGGCACATGCGAAGGCCGCGTTTTGGAGTCGCCGCGCGGAACCGCAGGGTTCGGATACGATCCACTATTCTTACCCGATGGATACGCGCAGACTTTTGCCGAATTGGGCGAAGAGGTGAAAAACAAAATCAGCCATCGCGCAAGAGCGCTCGGGAAACTGCGCAGTTGGTTTGCGGAACGGGTGAAACGCGGCTGAATCACGCCGGGATTCGTTTGACCCGCGGCCCTTTGGGCGTGTCTTCGACCAGCCACCCGTGGTTTTTGAGTTCGTTTCGGAGCGCGTCGGCACGCGCGAAATCCTTGTTCTTGCGGGCTTGCTGCCGGGCTTCCACGAGGGCCAGAATCTCGGGCGGCACGCTGTTGGCGGATGGCCTGCCAACGCCGAGCACGCGGTCCATTTGTTCCCATGTTGCGAGTGCAGACGCGGCGCTTTCCGGAGTTGCTTGGTTTGCCGCGAGCTGGCGGTTTTGTTCGCGGACCCAGTCAAATACGACAGCCCATGCCGCCGCAATGTTGAGATCGTCTTCGAGCGCGGCGGTGAACCTGTCGAGAATTGATCTGTCTGGCTGAGCGTGAGTGTTGCCTGCGATGGTCTGCAACTTGTCAATGCATTCGTCAATTCGGGCCAGGGCGCTGCGTGCGGCGCTCAAGCCGTCCAAGGTAAAGTTTAGTGGCTCGCGATAATGGCCGCTGAGCAACTGATAACGGATTTCACGCCCGGTAAAACCGCGTTCGAGAATGTCACGCAGCGTGAAGAAATTGCCGAGGCTCTTTGACATTTTGCGGCCATCCACAAGCAGATGCGCTCCGTGGAGCCAGTAACGGACAAACGGTCGCCCTTCGGTTTGGAGTCCGGCGCCTTCGCTCTGGGCGATCTCGTTTTCGTGGTGTGGGAAAATGAGGTCCTCGCCGCCCAGATGCATGTCGAATGCTGGACCGAGGTATTTGACGCTCATGGCGCTGCATTCGATGTGCCATCCGGGTCTGCCTTCGCCCCATGGGCTGGGCCAGAAAACGTCACCGTCTTCGGGCACTCGCGCTTTCCAGAGGGCGAAATCGGCCACCGATTCTTTGGCGTATTCGTCTGCCTCGACGCGGAGGTGTTCGGGAGGCGGTTCGAGTTTGAGATTGAGCAAACGCCCGTACCTAGCGCCGGCCGCCATGTATCTATCGATGCTGAAATACACCGATCCATCGGGTGCCTGATAGGCATAACCGCGGTCGATCAGGCGCCGAATAATCTCCTGCATTTCTGGGATGTGTTCAGTGGCACGCGGCATGTGATGGGGCGGCAGGATGTTCAGTGTTTTGGAGTCTTCGAGGAACGCCGAGAGGTAACGGCCTGTGTATTCAGCCAACGGGATGCCTGTTTGCCGAATGCGCCTGATGATTTTGTCCTCGACGTCGGTGATGTTCATCACATGGGTTACAGTGTAACCGCAGAACTCGAGTGTCCGGCGTACCAAATCGGCAAAGACAAATGTCCGGAAGTTACCGATGTGACCGAAGTCATAGACGGTTGGCCCGCAGCAATACATGCCAACTCGCCGGCCTTCAGGGTCCAGCGGCACGAATTCTTCGATTGAGCGCGTCAGCGTGTTGAACAATCGCAACCCCATAATCAATTTCGGCAAGGAGTGTAAATGCAACTGCCCGGAGGCAAAAGAGAAAACGTCCTTTGCTGCGCTCCAGTTTTCCATTGAACAATAACAGTCTCTTGGTAGGCTGTCGGAGACTTTTACCGTGACGGCCATGAAACGCAAAGTCAATACCCGACCGCGGCGTGTCGCCTTGCACGGCTCGCGTTCGGCAACTTCAACCGATCAGGAGTGAAAATGAACCCTCAAACCAATCGTTATCCCAAACTTCACAACGCAATGTGGCCCGGTTTGGTCGGAAAAGGCTCTCCGGGTGCCGAACCTTGCCTGGACCTTGACACAATGTTGGATTTGACCGCAGCAGCCGAAGTTGGCGGTGTCAAGTTCGATGGGGTGGACATATTCCTCTATGAGCCGCATATCGCAATCGACATTAGCGACGATGACCTGAAACGGATCGCGGACCGTATCAGCGCCAGAGGTTTTGTTGTTGGATCGGTTGTGGCGCCGATCTGGCCGCCCACCGGTGGCGGTTCGGCAATGGGCAGCGACGAGGAACGCGTTCGTTTCGTCAGTCAGGTCCGCAAAGCATGCAGAATAGGATCGAGGCTCCGCGAGTGGGGTGTTCGGCCGTATGGCGTGGTGCGCATCGATTCCGCGTGCAGTGTGGCTGATTGGGCCAAAGACCCGGCAACAAACACAAAGCGCATCGCAGAGACTTTCCGCGAAGCATGCAACGTTGCCGAAGACTTTGGCGAACGTCTCGCCGCCGAGGGCGAGATTTGTTGGGGGGGAATGCACAGTTGGCGGCAGGCGATTAATCTGCTCGAGGCTGTTGGCAGACCCGAAACGCTCGGTTTCCAGGCCGACATGGCGCACACGCTCCTGTTCCTGCTCGGTTACAACGCCCCCGAAGACGCCCTGTTGCCACAAGATTATGATTGGCAGGACAAAGCTGTTTTCGATGAAGCGATGCGCAAGCTCACCGACCAGCTTCGGCCGTGGACGATCGATTTCCACGTCGCACAAAACGACGCCACCGTCAAAGGGTCCGGTACACACGATAAGACAGGTCACCACTGCCTCCCGACAGACCCGAACGGCAAGCTCGACATCCCTCGCCATGCCGGTTTCTGGTTGCGTGACGCCAACGGCAATCTCACCCGCGCGTTCAAGCATGTTTGCTGGGACGGTTGCATGTTCCCAAACGAAGTAATGATGCAGCCTAAGACATGGAATGATATCCTCTCCGTCATGATCGCCGTTCGTGACGCCCACGGCTGGACTGAAGAACCTGTCCCGTCCCCGACTCCGGAGCCAACTACAGCCGAGATCTCAGCGCCTCGGCCCGCAAGCCGGCCGCCAGCAAAGCGCACGCCAGTGAAAAGGAAAGCAAAGACCGCTGTGCGCCCAAAAGCCGTGAAACTCGCGCGACCGAAAAAGGCTGCCAAGACTGCTAAGACTGCCCGTGTGAAATCTGCGGCTCGCAAACCAGCCGCCAAGACCGCCAAACCGGCTAAGAAGGCAAAAGGCGCAGCCAAAACCGCCGCCAAACCGGCTGGCAAATCAGGAACCAAAAAGCATCGCGTAAAAGGCCGCCGTTAGACACTTTAACCTCCGCAGGAGCGCTCCGGCGATTCGAGCCGGGCATGATGAGCTCGCCCGAGTTGCTTTGGAGCGCGCCAGCGGTTTAACAAAAACCGAACGAAATCCGACACAAGACTACAATGAAAACACTCAACGTAGGACTACTTGGTTGCGGGTTCATGGGCCGCACCCACGCAAACGCTTATCGCAGGCTCCCCAACTTCTTCGACTCCGAGTACCAGCCGGTTCTCAAGGCAATCGGCGACGTCAACGCCGAGAAGGCCAAGGCCTTCGCACAACGCTGGGGGTTCGAATCGATTGAAACCGATTGGCGCAAATTGGTCGAACGTGAAGACATCGACCTTGTGGATATTTGCCTGCCAAACAATGTGCATGCCGAGGTTGCAATCGCCGCAGCCAAAGCCGGTAAAATGATCATTTGCGAAAAGCCACTGGCCATGAATGGCCAGCAGGGCGCCCTGATGGTTAAAGCCGTCGAAAAAGCCGGTGTCCCCAATTTCATCTCATACAACTACCGGCGGTTCCCCGCCGTGACTTTGGCAAAGAAACTCATCGATGAAGGCAAACTGGGCCGCGTGTTCCATTACCGGGCCAAGTTCCTTCAGGATTGGACGATCTCGAAGGACCTACCGCAGGGCGGCGACGCTCTGTGGCGGCTTGACGTGAAAGTTGCCGGCAGCGGCGTCACTGGCGATCTCCTTGCCCACTGCATCGACACCGCCATTTGGTTGAACGGGCCGATCACGGAGGTTTGCGCAATGACGGAAACTTTCATCAAAGAACGCAAACATCAACTCACAGGCAAGGTCGAGAAGGTCGGTATTGACGATGCATGCGCGTTCCTTGCCAGGTTTGCGAACGGGTCGCTCGCCACATTCGAATCCACCCGCTACGCCCGCGGGCACAAGGCGCTCTACACGTTCGAGATCAATGGCGAACACGCCTCGATTTTCTGGGACCTGCATGATTCACACCGGCTCCAGTATTTCGAACACCGCGATCCGGGTTACATCCGCGGCTGGCGGAGCATTCACGTCACCGACGGCGACCATCCTTACATGAACAAATGGTGGGTTCCCGGCCTGACAATTGGCTATGAACACAGCTTCGTGCATCAACTGGCTGATTTCCTCGAAGGCGTCGCCACTGGCAAGCCCGCCAGCCCAACATTTAGGGACGCGCTCCAAACGCAGTACGTGTGCGATGCCGTGCTAGCTTCAGGGCAAAGCCGGAAATGGGAGAAAGTCAAGGCAGTCAAATAGACCAGCCTTTCAAAGCACAACCAAAAGGTCGGGTATAAAGCTTGTCTGACAACCGGCAAGCGCGGGGAGGCTCTTCTCGGCCCGCATATGACGGAGAAATATGCGGGCCGGGGAACGATTAGCCACAGAGCAACGAATTGGCCGGGGAGCGACGGTCTCTTCTCGATGGTAGCCCAAGCGGTGAGATTCGCGAGATTCCGTTCGGCATTGAAGCGCCGCATGATTGGCTAGTCTGAGCTAAAGCCAGGCCAAAACGAGTCACCTTTGATTGACTGGCAAAGCCGTGACGTCATACGCTTGCGGTCTTGAACAGATGAAGATACTTCAATTGACGCTTATGGCATTGGTCGCCAGCCTGGCATGTTCCGAGCCGGAAGCGGCTGACATGCCGACTGTCTCCGGCCAGAAGATTCCGGTGATTCTGGACACAGACATTGGGGATGATATCGATGACACATGGGCGCTGGGATTCCTCCTGCGCAGTCCGGAGCTGGACCTGAGATTGGTCGTGGGCGACCACGGCAAGACGTTGTACCGCGCAAAACTGCTGGCCAAGTTCCTTGAGACTGTGGGGCGTTCTGATGTGCCCGTGGGCATTGGGCTGGATGTGAACCGGCACGGCGACGGTCCCCAGGCGGCTTGGGTTGCCGACTACAACCTCAACAAGTATCCGGGAAAAATCTACCCGGACGGCGTGCGGGCGCTGATTGAAACCATCATGCGGTCACCCGCGCCCGTAACCGTCATCGCAATTGGCCCGCTCCCCAACATCAAGGCGGCTTTGGCACTTGAACCGCGAATCGCCGAAAAAGCCCGATTCGTTGGTATGCACGGCAGTGTCCGGCGCGGTTACGGAGGCAGCAAAGAACCCGCGGCCGAGTACAACGTAAAGGAGGACGTGGCAGCTTGCCGCGATGCGTTGGGCGCCAAGTGGCCGGTCGTGATCACCCCGTTGGACACTTGCGGACTGGTCCATTTGAAGGGCGACAACTACCGGCGCGTGCGAGAATCAGGCAGCCCCGTGGCCAAAGCCATCGTGGAGAATTACAAGGTCTGGAGTGACGCAAACGCGCGGTCCGGCCAAAACATGCCTTTCGAGACCCAATCAACAACCTTGTTTGACACGGTGGCAGTCTATCTCGCGTTCAGCGAGCGCTGGCTTCGAATGGAGGAACTGGGAATACGAGTTGACGAGAAAGGATTTACGGTCACCGATCCATCTGCCAAGAAGATTCGAGCGGCTTTGGATTGGACGGACAGGGAGGCGTTCGAGCGGTTCCTGAGCGATCGGGTGGCCGGCAACTAGCCCGCATGTTTCGCAGCCTGAATACTGTGCGAAGCGGGTATCTTCACAAGGCCATGGAATACGCGCGTGCCGGTAATCTCACTGGACTGAAGCTTTGGGTGTCTTGGTCCGGGCAGGCCGAGAGATTTCCTGGCGAGGAGCTTAAGAAGAACTTCAAGACGAATCGCTCATGCATACCGAGCTGGTGATTTCGCCCAATCCGTGGATGGCTGTGCCGTTTGGCTTGCTATTGGCGTCGATAGCCTTGGCCCCGCTGCTTTGCCCCACTTGGTGGACCAAACACTATCCCAAGGTGGCAATCGCTCTTGGGATGGTGACGATTGCCTACTACTTGTTTGGTTTGAAAGCCCCGAGCCGGCTTGTGCACGTGGCACACGAGTACGTCAGTTTCATCGCACTGATCGGGTCCCTGTTTGTTGTCGCTGGAGGAATTCACGTGACAGTCAAAGGCGAAGGCACGCCGCGGGCCAATGTCGTGTTTCTGCTGATCGGCGCGCTGGTCGCGAACGTCCTTGGAACGACGGGTGCGTCGATGCTTTTGATTCGACCATGGTTGCGAATGAACAAGTACCGTCTTACGGCGCATCATGTCGTGTTTTTCATTTTCATAGTCTCGAACGTTGGCGGTTGTCTTACGCCAATAGGCGATCCGCCGCTATTCCTTGGTTACTTGAAAGGTGTGCCGTTTTGGTGGGTCGCAAAGCACTGCTGGCCGATGTGGGCTGTGGGTGTTGGTTTTCTGTTGGCGGCTTTTTACTTGATTGACCGGCGAAACTACCTGCGGGCGCCTGTCGAGGTGCGCCAGCGGCTGGCTGAACCCCCTGACCGGTGGCGAATAGAGGGACTGGGCAATCTGGTTCTGCTGGCTGCGATCCTTGGCTCTGTTTTTCTGAAACGGCCCCCATTTTTGCGCGAGGCAATCATGGTTGCTGCTGCGGTGGCTTCATGGGTGCTGACTCCTCCTGGCGTTCACGAGGCGAACCGGTTCAACTTCCATCCTTTGAAGGAAGTTGCAATTCTGTTCATGGGCATATTCGCGACGATGGTACCCGCCTTGGACTGGCTGCAATTGCACGCCGCTGATTTTGGCACGCCTACTCCGGGCAGATTGTACTGGTTAACGGGTTCTCTTTCGACTGTGCTGGACAACGCGCCAACCTATTTGACGTTCTTAAGCGCGGCCGCCGGAGCGTACGTCTCTCCCGAACTAATTGCGCAAGTACGAGCCGTGTTGGACTCGGCCGGGTCTGGTGGATTTGGTGCTTCGGCGGGCACGGATACCGTGCAGTTTGCGGCGATGTTGTTGCGCGATTCGCTTGGCCCCGGCGCTGCTGGCGCATCTGCCGAGTTGATTCGTGTGGCTTGTTTGCTGTCGCATCCAAAGTGGAGCCTTTCTGTGGTGGCAGTGAGCGTTGGCGCTGTGTTTTTCGGTGCGGGAACCTACATCGGGAACGGACCGAATTTCATGGTCAAGGCCATTGCCGAGGAGGGACGCGCGCATGTTCCGACGTTTGTTGGCTACGTATTCAAGTATGCTCTTCCGCTGTTGGTACCGATGCTTGCTTTGACGTGGCTGGTGTTTTTTTTGACATGAGGAAACGCAGAACGCTTGAACCGTTTTCAGGTTTGACCTTCAGAGCCGGTTTTTAGCAGCATTGCCGGACATGATTTTTTGGCCAAGTTCGGAATTGTTAGTTGCATTGGAAACCAGCGCTTGACTGCGTAAGGCAACCGCGTTTTTACCGACATGGACACCCCCAACGTGCATCGCCCGCGCAATGTGGATTGGAAACGGGCCGCAGCGTTGCTCTATGGGGATTGGGGCACCAGCAAGGCTTACGTTATCGGGCTTGCCTTTTTCTACGCCGGTTTTGCGTCTCTGCCCATAATCATCGCCGTTTGCACGCTCACGGCCCTTGTTGGATACAATTACACAATCGTATGCAAGCTGTTCCCCGACGGGGGCGGTGTTTACTCGGCGGCCCGCAGCCAAAGCCGGTTCCTCGCGGCAATCGGAGCGTTGCTGTTGGTGGCGAACTTCATCGTGACTGCGGCGCTGAGCTGCAACAGTGCGATGCATTACATTGGCGTTCCAGAGCGGCAGCTTGCAGCGGCTACAATGACTCTGATCCTGTTGATCGGCATCATCAACGGTTTCGGGCCCAAACATTCCGGCAGCGTGGCCATGTGGCTGGCCGTGCCCACAGTCGGCGTTGTGCTGCTCATCATCGCAATGAGCATCCCCCACCTGACCACCGAGCGTTTGCAGCCCCCGCCGCGCGATTTCATTGTTAACTGGAAGAATTTCGTGGCGGTGATTCTGGCTTTGAGCGGCGTTGAGGCCATTGCAAACCTCACTGGTGTGATGAAGCTGGACCCGGGCAGCACGATCGACCGCCCGAGCGTTGCAAAAACCGCTCGCAAAGCAATCCTGCCGGTGGCCGCCGAGGTCGTGGTGGGGACGGTGCTGCTTGGTTGGGCCATGCTTTCCCTGCCGCCAGGGCACTCTCCGGACCCGCAAATTCATCGCGATTACATGATGCGGTTCATTGCCGAGCAATACGCGCTGTTAAACTTTGGCAGCCCTCTTGTCGGCCGTATCATCGGAGTGTTCGTTGGAATAGTCGTGGCCTTGTTGCTGCTCAGTGCGGTGAACACCGCGATTGCGGCTTTGATCGGCTTGATTTACCTGCTGGGCCGGGATGGTGAAATGCCTCGGTCGTTTACACGACTGAATCCTTACGGAGTGCCGTGGTGGCCGCTGATTCTGGCAACGGGCTTGCCCATACTCACAGTGGCGGTGACCGGCGCAGACATGGAATCCCTTGCAAGGCTTTATGCCATAGGCGTCGTTGGTGCAATCGCCGTCAACCTCGGTTCGTGCTCATTCAATCGACAGCTCAAGATGTCCTGGTTCAACCGAATAATCATGAGCATCACGTTTTTGGTCTTGTCCGCTGTCGAGTTGACAATAGCGCGGTTGAACCACGACGCGTTGTTCTTCGCGGTGTGCGTTCTCGGAATAGGCCTTGGGCTGAGAAGCTATGCACAACGCCGCGCCGGCCTGCGCACCGTCACCGTCAGCGAAGAAATTGCAGCGCGCGTCGCGCCAGAATCGGCCCCGGCCTTTGATCTTCAGCTCGGCCCGGGCCAAACAATAATGGTCGCGGCTCGCGGCGTGACACCCGTGCTCAGATTTGCACTCGAGGAGGCGAGATTGCGACAGGGCACGCTCTACGTTCTCTACGTCAAAGAACTGGCAGTGACAATGCCGGGAACGCCGAGTCAATCCAGCCCGCCACGGTGGCAACATGATCCCCAAGCAGCCGAGATCATGAGCACTGCAATACGTCTTGGCGAACAGCATCAGGTCCCGGTTGTGCCAGTCTATGCTGTTAGCGACGATCCAGCGACGACCATCCTCGATCTTGCAGCTACTTTTGGAGTGGACATTCTGATGCTGGGCACGCCGCAGCGGCGCCGACTTGTCCAGCTTCTGAAGGGCAACGTCGTCCAGCAGGTCGCGCGCAACCTTCCGGAGAACATTCAGTTGGTCATTCACGGGTAACGGTATTTAACTGCGACTGGTGCCAAACGTGGCGAGCCGGTGGTTTTCCACCGGTTCCCCGACAGACCCGTGCGGGCGGCTTTCCCTTCCCTGCCGGCAGGCAGGCACACAAGGTTCTTCCGGTTACGGCTTCGTGCCGCCATGTTGTCCGCCTTTATTACGTGTACACGATTTCAGACCCCTGTGTGTCCGTCGTGTTTCCCCACGACGGCTCCGTAACGGTGTCTGGCCGTTTGCTACTCCCCAGCTCCGAGCGGTCCCGTTCGCCAGTTTTCAACCAAGAAATGGACATGGGGACAGACACGTTGTTTGCGCATCCCCAGCCGGTGAATGTTCGGACGCGGCATTTGCGTGATCTAAACGGGTTGTAGGGTCGGTCGTCACGTTGATGCGGCCGAGGACGGCCGCGCTCCCGACCGCCGGTGTTTCTTCTAACGCGTCGGCAGGAGCGCGGGCATTCTTGCCCGCCCCCAGCCGGTCAAAGATCGGGCGACGGATTTGCCTGATTGAAACAGGTGCACGATCGGCCATCGGGTTGATGCGGCCGAGGACGGCCGCGCTCCCGACCGTCGGTGTTTCCTCCAACGGGTCGGCAGGAGCGCGACGATTCTTCTCCGCACCCAACCGGTGTATGTTCGGTGGCCCGATTTGCAGGATCGAAAAGCGTCGCATGACCGGTCATGGGCTGATGGGGAATATGCGATATGGGGACAGGCACGTTGTCTGTGGGTAAGAACAAAGCGGCAGCAAGCTGCCGCACTCCAAACGCTTCGCGCCTGCCAACGCCCACTGCATCCGCGGCAGCGCGGTGAGTCGGATAAAGTGCCAGGCTCAGAGTTATCGCCCAGAGCTGACGGTGGTGGCGGCTTTGGCGCCGAACTGACACAGTGCTATGGCGAATAGGGTGCCAGGCTCGAAGTTCAAAGTTTGCTTGCGTGCGGTACGGGAAACCTGGACGATAGGCCACGGCTTCCCTGGTGATGCACAACAAGTTTTGAACATGGACACAACAACGCCGCAACAAGTGATCGAGATGGCTCGCAAGAACGGAGCCAAGATGATGGATATCAAGTTTGTTGATCCGTTTGGGACATGGCAGCATTTCACTTGTCCCATAGCGGAACTGAACGAGGAGGTTTTTGCTGAGGGGATCGGATTTGACGGGAGCTCGATTCGAGGTTGGAAATCGATCGAAGCTTCGGACATGCTCGCGATGCCGGACCCTTGCACGGCGTTCATGGACCCGTTCTGCAGCGTGCCAACATTGTCGCTGACATGCACGATAGCTGAGACCGGCACAAAGGAACCTTACGGGCGTGATCCGCGGGGCATTGCGCAGAAGGCAGAGAAGTACCTTGCCAGCACCGGCGTGGCTGACAGCGCTGTTTTCGGCCCCGAAGCCGAGTTTTTCATATTCGACAGCGTCAAGTACGGGGCCGATAGCAGTGGCACTTTCTACAAGGTGGACAGCGACGAAGCGGTCTGGAACACAGGCCGCGAAGAGGATCCGAGCCTCGGTTACAAGATCAGGCACAAAGAGGGGTACTTCCCCGTTCCGCCTTCGGACAAGCTCAACGATCTGAGAACCGAAATGTGCCTTGTGATGGAGCAGCTTGGCATCCCCGTCGAAAAACAGCATCACGAGGTCGCAACAGCCGGCCAGGCAGAAATAGATTTTCGTTTCGACACACTCGTCAAGACGGCCGATCGCATGATGCTGTTCAAGTACATCGTGAAAAACGTCGCGCTGAAGCACGGAAAGACCGCCACTTTCATGCCCAAGCCGTTGTTCGGTGACAACGGAAGCGGCATGCACACTCATTTGAGTCTTTGGAAGAAGGGCAAGCCGCTGTTCGCGGGCACGCTGTATGGTGGGTTGAGTCAGACGGCCCTTTACGCCATCGGCGGCATATTACAGCATGCAAGAGCGTTGTGTGCACTTTGCAGTCCGACGACCAACAGTTACAAGCGTTTGGTGCCGGGCTACGAAGCGCCTGTTAATCTGGCTTACAGCGCACGAAACCGCAGCGCAGCAGTCCGCATCCCAATGTACAGCGACAGCCCCAAGGCAAAACGGATCGAGTACCGTCCCCCCGACCCGAGCGCAAATCCGTATCTCTGTTATGCGGCATTGTTGATGGCCGCGTTGGACGGTGTCCTGAACAAGGTTGATCCGGGCGAACCGATGGACAAGAACCTCTATGAGTTGCCCCCGGAGGAGTTGTCAAGAGTGCCGCAGGTGCCGGGAAGCCTGATTGACGCCGTGGAAGCTCTCGAGCGCGACCACGAGTTCTTGCTCAAGGGTGATGTTTTCACCCGCGATTTTCTCGAGATGTGGATTTCCACCAAGAGAAAAGAATCGGATGCGCTTCGCCTGCGGCCGCATCCTTACGAGTTCTTCCTGTATTACGACGTGTAGCCCGGAAACCTCATGCACCCGCGAGTGCACCGTAAACAAGATGTGGGTGTCTTGGGCAGGCGAGCCTGTGAGCTTTCGGGGTTAGATAGGTGAGCAAGGTGCCAAGACTGGCGGCAGCTCCTTGGGCGCCATCGTGCCGCGAGCCTGGTTGGTCTGAGGCGGAGCCTGGCCGGACATTGCGAAAGTTCGGGCTGGAAAAACTGGGGTTGTCGGCCATTATTTGCCCGTGCGTACGGCTTGGGTTTGGTTGGGTTTGGTTTGCCTTGGTTTTCAACAACAGTACGGGGCGATCTCGGCGCAGCCATGTTCGCTCGGAGAAGCACCTTTGCGGTTGGAGGTTCTCACTGACCCGCGCCAGTACCAAACGCGTCTGGCGGGAACACCTGCGGTTTTATTTGTCGTGGACACAACCAGCCGGGAAGAAGTTCGCAATTTCTTCAACGGTGTTTATTCAGAATCCGAAGTTGGCGACCCTCAGTGGGCTGGCGACGTTGCCACTTGTTCTGCGGGGACGACGTCAGCCGACTTCCGCGATGCGGTGGCATTGCGAATCAATTGGCTGAGAGCTCTTGCCGGGGTGCCAGCGTGGATCAGCCTTGACGAAACATACAATTCAAAAGCACAGCGGGCGGCCCTGATGATCAGCGCGAACAACGCCGTGAGCCATACGCCGCCTGCAACATGGAGTTGTTACACGACGGACGGCGCCGAAGCCGCAGGAAAATCCAATTTGGCAATTGGCAGTTGCGGCCCGGAATCAGTCTTGATGTACATGCGGGATTTTGGCGCCAACAACTATGCTGTTGGGCATCGGCGTTGGCTGTTGTACCCACAAACACGGTTCATGGGCACGGGCGATGTCCCTGAACACACGGACGGTCCTGCGTCCAATGCGCTCTGGATAATGGACTCCTATGGCAGCCAGCCACGTCCAGCAACCCGGGAACAATACGTTGCATGGCCGCCCCCGGGTTACGTTCCCTACCAGGTCGTCAGCGCGCGATGGTCGTTTAGTTATCCAAAAGCCGAGTTCACTGCGGCTACGGTGGCTATGGCCAGCAATGGTGTTCCAATGGCAGTAACCATCGAGCCTGTCCGGACCGGGTACGGTGAAAACACCGTCGTGTGGTACTTGGCAGGGCTCGACACAAGCAGCGCAACCGAATGGCCGCGCCCGTCAGCAGACGTTAGTTGGACGGTCTCGATCCGGAATGTACAGATCAGCGGTGTGAACCATGAGTTTTACTACACGGTGACAGTGTTTGATCCCGGGACTGCGGGTCCTGATACTGTGCTGCCTGATGTCACGGGATCGGCCTTTCCGGTTGTCGGACGTCCCAACAGCTATTCTTACACGCAGGTAAGGGGCGCAACCGGATATCAGTGGATGGCAGCCCGCAGAGTCCCGTGGACAATCGTCGAGGACGCCGAGGTGGACAGAGGCGATATTGTATCAAAGACCTCGGCTGGTTACCAGGCGCGCGTTCAGTGGGAAGGTTATGGCGGCAGTACTGCATGGCACCTTGCGCACACTGAACCGGTGGACCAGTGGCTGCTTTACAAGCGGATTGTTTTGCCCGGGCAAAAGACCATCTTGCAGTACAAGAGCCGATTGCAATGGGCCACGGCCACGCAGCAGGCGCGTGCGCAGGTGTCGGTCGATGCCGGCAAAACATGGCAGGACGTCGATTCACAAGTGGGCACCGACGGCATGGGAGTGGCATGGTTTGAAACAAGGTCTGTTTCCCTTGCGAGTTTTGCGGACCGGCCGCTGCTCATTCGATTTCTTTACCATTACTCGGGTGAGAGCTACTATCCGCAGCCCCAGGCGGGTTGGTATCTTGATAACATTACAATCGTTGACGGGGAGGAGCTGATACCTGAAATAACCGGTGATGTTGGATCAGGCAACTCATTCGAGTTTGTTCCGCCAGAATCTGGCGATTGGGGGCTTGCCGTTCGAGCGCAGGTTTATGGGCAGTATTGGCTTGAATGGGGACGAACAAAACGCGTGTCGGTTTCCAGCAATGAGCCGGTCTTGAGGTTCATTGCCGCGCCGAATTTCGCGGGACCTGGTGTTCAGCTCGAGTTCTCGGCCTCGAATGCGCCTTCCGGCATGTCCTATTACTTGGAGATGACAAGCGCATTGGGCAACACATGGACCCGTGTCAGCTCCGCGAAACTGGAAGAGATTGTGCCGGGCGAGCGGTACAGGTTTACGACCACTGCAACTCCGAGTGCGCCCCGGTTCTATCGCATTGTCGGCGAGTAGCCGAACCAACGGGGTGCGGCACACTCGGAACCGAAAACGAGGTTCTTCGGGTGTCGGCCGCGGGAGGTTCATGACCGGTCCGGTTCATGTGGGGCTGGGCTCAGCCTATTTTTTTTAGTCTTGGGTTTGGCGCGGGAGAGGGCATAGTCTGTTTGCAGGTCGAAATCTTTGTGTAACCTTCGAGAGTTATGGCTGAACAGGAAAGCGCAGCGAGATATTGGGTCTGGGGTCACGACCGGATTGCTTACGGGCCGGTTGAACTGCCCGGATTGATTGCGTGGGTGAAAGAAGGCCGCGTTGAGAGCGGACATTGGGTGTTCGCCGAGGCGGATGCGAAATGGATCAGAGCAGGCGAGATCCCCGAGTTGAAAATGTTCCTGGAAATGCAGCCCGCGGAAGCGGACACAACCTCGATCGCGCCGCATGCGGCTTTGAAACCGGAGAACTTGCGTCGAATCAAGCTGTTCGCCGAGATGGGGCCCGCACAGCTCGAATCACTGGTGAAGTACATGGACGTCGTGCGAGTGAAGAAGTTCGCCACTGTGTTTGCCAAGGGTGACAAGGGCGACGCAATGTACTTCGTGCTGGAAGGCGAGGTCAGAGCGCGAACCTTGATTGATGGAAAAGAGACAACGCTGTTCACGATGGGGCCGGGCGACTCGTTTGGCGAGATAGCCCTGTTGATTCATGGCGACCGGTCATCGGATGTTGTGGCAAACGAGGACAGTGTTTTGTTGCGTCTGCCGTCGGCAGCGTTCGAGAGGATCGTGCGCGAGGCACCGGCGCTGGCGACGCCTTTTTTGCTTGCCCTTGCTCGGGTAATCACGAGCCGATCGCTCGCGCTCGGCAGGGAGTATGAGAAATCGATTCGTTCGGCGCGTGTGCTTGCTCAACTGAGGTTTTGATGGAAGCCCGGCCGTTTTCAAGCCATGACCGGCATGTTGGTCTTGTGGTTTGCGGACGTTGGGAGTGTCTCACAATATGGGAGTTGAAACTGGCGTGAACCAGGAGGCGGGAGCAACGCCGGAGAAGCGGGCGGCCATGCGCTGCTGTTCGAGGGAGTTGCTGGTGGTGTTTTGGTGCCTGTCTTTGGTTGCGGCGTTCTTTGTGTTACGGGCAGCGCTGTTCGTTTCTTACGGCACGAAGGCTGGAGTTTCAGTGGCTGAGGCTGCGAAAGTTTTCGTTTTTGGACTTCATCGGGACGTTTTTGTTGCGGTATTGGGGGCGCTGCCGTTGTTGGCATGGTACGTTGTTGTACCGGCGCGATGGTTTGGGAGGCGGTGGCACAGATTCCTCTTTACGTTTGCATTATTCGTGTTTTGGACGGGTCTGGTGTTTCTGCTGGCCGCCGAGTTCTTCTTTTTCGACGAGTTCAGGTCGAGATTCAACACCGTTGCGGTCGATTACCTGCTATATCCTCACGAGGTATTCGTCAACATTTGGGATTCGTACCCGGTTGCGAAGGTGGTCCTTGCATGCTCTGCGCTGGGATTCGGATGGATTGCGCTTGCGCGGCGGCTGTTCCCTGGGCTCTGGGAAGCGCCGGTTTCACGCCGCAGAAGCGCGTTGTGGTTGGGGCTGGCTGTCTTGATTGTGGCCGCATTATGGCCGACGGTGAGCTTGAAAGGCGTGCGAGCCAGTCGCGAACGGTTGTTGAATGAGATCGCAAACAACGGCTGGATTTCGTTTGTCTCGGCGGCTCTGACGCGTCATTTGGACTATGCGGCGTTCTATCGGACGATTCCCCGTGAGGAGGCTTACCAGAGGGTCAGGCGCATGTTGAGCGCGCCCGGGGTTGAATTCGTGGGCCCGGCTGACAGTCTCCGGCGCCGCGTGAAAGGCGATCCCAACCGTCCGAAGCTAAACGTCGTCATTCTGATGGAGGAAAGCCTTGGCTCGGAGTTCTGGGGGGTGCTGGGTCGAGAAGGCGAAACCTGCACGCCGGAAATGGACAGGCTCGCGATCGAAGAAGGACTGCTGTTCACGAACATTTTTGCTTCCGGTAACAGAACAATACGCGGTTTTGAAGGGGTGTTGTCATCGTTTCCGCCTCTGCCGGGCGATTCGATAGTTGCCCGGGATATGTCCGACAATGTTGAGACCATCGCCCGCGTTTTGAAGCGCGACGGTTATCGCACCTTGTTCGTTTATGGTGGACGCGGCTTTTTCGATCGCATGCGCGCGTATGCGGTGGAAAATGGGTATGACCGGTTCATCGAACAAAAAGATTTTCGGAACCCGACATTTGCGACCATGTGGGGTGTGTGTGACGAAGACATCCTCGCCCGCGCCAATGTTGAGTTCACCGAGCTGGCGCGCACCGGCCAGCCTTTCCTCGGAACCGTTCTGACGGTATCGAATCACAAGCCATACACGTATCCCAAAGGACGGATACCCGAGGACCCCGAAGCCCGCCAACGCCTGCACGCTGTAAAGTACTCGGATTACGCCTTGGGCGAGTTCTTTCGGGCAGCGAAGAAGTCGCCTTACTGGACCAACACGGTGTTTGTTGTGGTGGCCGACCACGGCGCCCGCGTGTACGGGAGTCAGAGCATCCCGATCCGTTCCTACGCGATACCGCTCCTGATCGCAGGGCCGGCTGTAGTCAAGGCCCCCATGCGGATTGGCCACTTGGGATGCTCACTGGACGTCGCGCCCACGGTGCTCGGTCTCATAGGACGCCCATATGAAACGCTCTTTTTCGGCAGGGACCTGTTGAATTCACCGCCCGAGGAAGGCCGCGTGCTTTTGCATCACAATCGTGACATTGGGATGTTCGCAAAAGACAGGCTTGTGGTGTTGGGCTTGCGCAAGACAGTTGAATTCTACGCGGGCGATCCGCTTAAGGGTGAAATTCGTCCCTTGGAGAAACCGGGCCAACTTGAGCTTGAACTGGAGCGGGATACAACGGCTGTTTTTCAGGTGGCGGATGAACTTTACGTCCAAAAACGTTTTCGCTTGGACCCATAGCGGGAATGAGAGAGGTTGAATTCAAGATTAGAATGACTTATCCGTGCGGTTGGCTTGACGTTGAAGGTCCGGAAGGCGATAGTGCCACAAGACCTGCGATTCGCCGGCGAGTTCGAGCCGCGGACTGATATTAAACTAGGTCGTTGATCAGAAGTGCGAGCGCCATGCTCGGGTTCCGATGAAAATAACAGGCACTGTTGAAGCAGTTCTGCAACTGAAAGGCTGGAACGTTTGTTCGGTTGGCCCCGAGGACACGGTATTCGAGGCGATTCGCCGCATGGCTGAGGCCAACGTGGGGGCGCTGGTTGTTTTGGAGGGCGGCAAACTAATTGGAGTTATTTCTGAGCGCGATTACACTCGAAAAGTTGCGCTCCAGGGGCGCAGTTCGAAGCAGACCAGTGTTCGGGAGATTCTGACCGGCAACCCGTACACAGTGTCGCCCGAAACCTCCGTCGAAGAGTGCCTGAAGATCATGAGCGAAAAGAAGATTCGGCACCTGCCTGTTTTGCGCGGGGACGCGGTCGTGGGTGTTATATCGGTTAGCGATCTGGTTGATTGGATAATCAAAGCGCAGCGCGCTGCGATTGACCAATTGGAAAGCTACATCAGCGGTCGATATCCGGCTTGAGCAGCATGTGCGCGCTTGAGCAGCACGGACCCCACCAGCAGGATGGGCGTGCCACACGAATGCGGTTAGGCAGCGTCTCGTGATGAATGCGGATCCCAATAAAGACCCAAGGCTCGACGCGTCAGCTCAGGACGATCCACTTTTTGTAGCTGATCTGCCATGGCATCAAAGGCCTTTTTATCGGCGGCTTTTTACCGCGGTTTTGCCGCCGGTTGGTCTGTGGCTATTATGGAGGAACCCCTTGCATAAGCGGCGCCAGAAGATCGTTGGGTCCGTTCTGGCTTGCATTTATTGTCTCCTGTACACCGCATTTGTTCTTTGGATGCTGAGTCTTGCAGGCGTAATTGACTTTGAATTCAAGGGCGGTTTCGGCCCGAGCATCGTCCGGCACAAAACGGTTCCCAATTACCATTTGTTGGAAAGCCACCGCACTTCGCAAAAGGAGAGCGCGGCAGTGCCTGCGCCAGGGTCTGGATTGGAAGGGGCGTACTGGACCGATTTCAGAGGGCCAAACCGCGATGGAGTTTACGACGAACAGCCGATTCTCACGAATTGGCCTGCGCGAGGTCCGCGCCTTCTTTGGCGGCAGCCGATAGGCGGCGGTTACGCGTCCTTTGTTGTCGCGGAAGGTCGAGCATTCACAATTGAACAGCGCCGCGACGAGGAGTTTGTCACAGCGTATGACGTCGAGACTGGCCGGGAACTTTGGGCCCACGGTTATCCGGCCTTTTTCAAGGAATGGATGGGTGGCGACGGCCCGCGCGCTACGCCGACATACAGTAACGGCTTGTTGTACAGCATGGGTGCGCAGGGGGATTTATGTTGTCTTGGAGCCGCCACCGGCAAGCTCTTATGGCGGAAGAATGTTCTCGCCGACAACAGTTCCTCGAATCTGACATACGGAATGGCAGCAGCGCCCTTGATAGTGGACGAGAAACTTATCGTGTTGACCGGCCGTGAAACCAAGGGTGGATCAGTCGTTGCCTACCACAGATTAACCGGAACAAGAGTATGGTCGAATCTGGACGATCAGCAGGCGTATGTCACGCCGCTGCTGACAACTCTTGCAGGGCGGCGTCAAATCCTGGTTGTGACGTCGCGCCGCGCAGTGGGACTGGCGCCCGAGACCGGCGAGTTGCTTTGGGAGTATCCGTGGCGTGTCCAGAACAACAACATGATTTCAATGCCAGTAGTAATCGGTACCAACAGGTTCTTCATTTCCGCGGGCTATGGCGCCGGATGCGCAGTGGTCGAGATTGCGCAGACCAACGGCGGATTTGCAGCGCGCGAGGTTTGGCGGAACCGCAGCATGCGAAACAAGTTCAACGCTTCTGTTTATTGGCAGGACCACATCTATGGGCTCGACGAGGGCGTCCTTGCGTGTGTTGATGCTCGCACGGGCCAGCGGCTCTGGCGTGACGGACACTACGGTTACGGTCAATTGCTGCTGTCGTCCGGCCATCTCATCGTCCTCGGAGGCGAAGGCGACCTTGCACTGGTGCGAGCAAGTCCGGATGGATGGCACGAAGTGGCGCGAACCCGGGCTTTGACGGGCAAGACATGGAATGTGCCAGCACTGAGCAAGGGCCGGTTATTGGTGCGCAATTGCGCCGAAATGGCGTGTTACGATCTGCGGCCGCCGAGACTGCCCTCGACTTTTTGAATTGCTGCCTGCCCATACTGCATTCTTTATGCAAATACAAAGCAGTGTGTGAAGCAGGTGCCTTCAAAGGATTGAGCAATATGCGGGCTCCAGGAAATCGTGCCGGAATGAAGCCTTTAGTGTTTTGAGCAGGTCAGCCGGTGAGATTCCCGGGTTAAGAGCGTGCGTGGAGCGCTTCCATTGTGCGGTTGAAAATCTCTTCGGGCGTTCCATTGGCCGGAATTGTCAACAACAGTCCACGGCGATTGTAGAAGTCAGTCAGTGGCGCGGTGCTTTTCCAGTAAGCTTCCATTCGCACGCGAATCGATTCCGGCCTGTCGTCTTCACGGTGATAAAGCTCTCCGCCACAATTGTCGCATACACCTTCTTTCTTTGGCGGGCGGTTCTCGATGTGGTACACGGCTTTGCATCCGGGGCAGGTGCGGCGTCCGCTCAACCGCTTTACAATCAGTTCGATTGGCAATTCGTAGTTCAGGACGGCGTCCAATCGCAGCCCTTCCTCTTTCAGCAACACTTCGAGTGCATCGGCCTGTGCAACTGTGCGAGGGAAACCGTCGAGTAGGAAACCAGATTCACATTTGAGGCATTCGCGGCGTTCCCGCACGATGTCAATGACCGTTGAGTCCGGTACAAGCTCTCCACGGCGCATGTATTCCAAAGCGGCGGTCAGTGCCGGTGTTCGTTCGCGCTCATCGAGTTGCTTGGCTGCCCTGAAAATGTCGCCCGTTGACAGATGGCAGGCACCGAGGCGCGCCGTAAGCAACTCGGCCTGGGTACCCTTGCCGACGCCCGGCGCCCCAAGAAGCACGAACCGCCACGGCTTCCCCGTGGCAGCAGGTTTGGCCTGGCACTTTGAGTTTCCACCTTTCAACCATGCGCTTCGGTCTGGTTTCGCGTCTGTCATAGGGTTTCCTCTGTAAGATTTCGACGTTTGTTTCCGGCAGTCGTTGGACGGACGGTTGCGCCGATCCGCTCCGGTTCTGCGATCAACTTGGGCAACTGTGTCAGTGCCATCAAGCAGATCCGACTTGTTTCCTGCAACGCTGCAATTGTCTTACCATGCCCCTTTTTTGCCTGGCAAAAACCTTGCTCGCGAGAGTTTGTCAGCAGCAGGCGAAAATGTAATAAATCCGTGGCCTCGAAAATGCACTCTTGTCGGGATGACTCTTCCTCCCGGATTTCTCCTCAAAACGCCTGATTACTTCTCTGTCATCGGCTTTGGTTCTGTTCGAAGATTGAGCTTCCGTTTTCTTGCCAATAGAGCTGTTTCTGACTGGTGATGATCCTCGCATCAAGACGAGGCAAGTGTCGTTGTTGCAAAGGGCACTTCATCACCGATTATTGCCACGATAGCCGACAGCATTGCACTTCTCTATCCAGCGAAAAGTCTGGCAAGAGGCGTGTAACGCTGAACGACAATCTGTGGATTGCAGGGCTGTTGTTCTCGGGATTTTCCCGGGAGCGCGATCGGGATTGTGACACACTACCCCGATAGAGGACCCAGTGTGTCACGAAGCCTCGGCAACACGCCTGCCCCGTTTGACTCCCGGAGTGTGTTGTGCGATTTTACCCCCAAATAGAGGGACAGACACGTTATTTGGGCGCCCCGGGTTCCGACCCGGACCTGCCCAACCAGTCGGCCAATGGGAGGCACGGCTGCGCGCCTGTCGCTCTGTTGCAAGGAGAACAACAATACAAATCAAGGAGGTTGTAATGAGACTGCCCAGAATCAAACTTCAGGGTAAAACCGTGGTCTATCACTGCATG
>JAAYVR010000263.1 GCA_012517065.1 Verrucomicrobiota bacterium
GGAACTCTAGCGGCGGTGGGTTGGCCCACGCTCTTGGCGATGGTACGCCCACGGCTGTCAGAGTCCCGCCTTTAGCCCGGAAATCTCACCGCTTGACCAGACCAAGACACCCAAAGCTTAACGCCGGTGAGATTTCCGGGCTAGAGTCCCGCCTTTAGGCGGCCTTGAAACGAGCATTCATCGAGCAGGAATGCCTTTGAACGTTGCACGTTGAGCGTTGCACGTTGTGCGTTTGGAAAAAGATGACCGGACTGATCAACCTGTGAGAACTTTCAACGTACAACGCTCAACTTACAACGTTCAACTGGGCCGCGGGTATGCCAAGCGAATGGCCATATTCGCCCGCGGCTGCCAGAGTTCCGCCTTTAGGCGGAACAGTGTCATACAACCGAGCGGATTTCGATAGGGCGAACAGATTGTTTGACTGGTTTCAACCGCGAAATAACGCGAAAGACAGGAAAGGGTTTTGGATTAGGATGGGGTTCCGCGTAAACGCGGAACTCTGGCGGCGGTGGGTTGGCCCACGCTCTTGACGATGGTACGCCCACGGCTGTCAGAGTCCCGCCTTTAGGCGGCTTTCAGACGAGCATTCATCGAGCAGGAATACCGTTGAACGTTGCACGTTGAGCGTTGTACGTTAAACGTTCTCAAGAAGACAACCAATCTGATCAACCTGTGAAAACTTTCAACGTACAACGCTCAACTTACAACGTTCAACCGGGCCGCGGGCATGCCAAGCGAATGGCCATATTCGCCCCACGCTGGTATAAGGCCACGCCGTTGGTTCGTGGGGCTTCGCCCCACGCTGGTATAAGGCCGCGCCGTTGGCGCTCTGGTGGCCGGTGGGGAGACCAGTCTGGGCAGGATTCGGAGTGGATGTCAGATTTCAATCCCACACGTAGGCCTCGTCGTATTTGACACCGTATTTCTTCAAGAACATCCGAAGCATGCCGGTGATTATAGGGCCGAAGGCCCGATCTATACCAGCCTGGCCCGGTAATCGCACCGGAATGAAGCTTTGGGTGTCTTGGTCTAGTTAGGCGGTGCGATTCCCGGGCTTGGGCAACGCCCCAGGTAGGTTTCAACCACGAAACACACTAAATACGCGAAAGGGAATGTGATGGGTCGGGCTTTCAGCCCTTGGATGGTGGAAGGCGATATGGACGCCCTTCGTGGGGCTTCGCCCCACGCTGGTATAAGGCCACGCCGTTGGCGCTTTGGTGTATGCTCCGAGCATCGGTCTGATTTGAATTCGAGGTGGGCGTCAAATATCAATCCCACTGGCTCGAAACACGGAGAGTGGATTGTGGTCTTTCGGTGATACCCGAAAGAAACGAACCAAGACGAACAGGCGGCGGAGCCGCCCCGCACAGCGCGGCGTGACACAGCGGCATGCATGCTAACAAACGCGACTCTGTTGAAAACACCGCCTCATTGCGCCTGCGCCGCGCTGTGGTCTATGGTCTATGGTCTTTTCTCTCCGGTCCCTGGCCGCACGTCTCAATCAGTGCTATAATCTTTCGTTCATTGTAGAAGCACATTTTTATGACTGATCCACAAAGCAGGGTCGAGTCGCCGCAGGGCATTAAGCTCAGCGACGTTTATTACATGCTGTTCCGACACAAGAAGAAGATAATCTTTTTCTTCTTGGTGGGGATTGGTGCGGCGGCGTACCTGTATGTGACCCGGCCGCCGGGTTACGTGAGCGAATCCAAACTGCTCATTCGATACGTGCGCGAGTCGCGGTCGATTGATGCAACACCTGGGTCCGGCACGGTAGTTTCGCCCGATTCACGTGGCGATAACATCCTCAACACTGAGGCCGAGATTCTCACCAGCTTCGACCTGGCTGTGCAGGTAGCGGACGCGGTCGGACCGGATCGGATATTGGCTTCGATGGGCGGCGGGAGCAATCGGCTGTCTGCGGCCTCGGCAATCAGAGCGGGATTGAAGGTTGATGTTCCGCGTCGGAGCAACACGTTGCGTGTCACGTTCGAGCATCCGGATGCCGAGCTGGCACAATCGGTTTTGCGGCAACTGATCGAATCGTACAAGCGGAAACACGCCGAAGTACATCGTGCGCTTGGCATTGCAGATGAGTTTCTGACCAAACAGACAGATGAACTCCGAACACGGCTTAATCAGACCGAGGAAGAGCTTCGCAAGGTCAAGAGCAAAGCCGGCGTGTTTCTTGTCGATGAATCGAAGAAAGCTATCACTGACCAACTGTCGCGGCTTCAGGAGGATTTGCTGACCGCAGAAGCGGAGCTGATCCAGCGTCGGACCATGCTCGACCAGTTGCGCGCGTTGTCGGGCATGCGATCGACAAACGCGCCTGCCGTTTCAGGGACAAACACGGTCGAGGAAATCGTTGAAACGCCGCTGGACCCGGAAACGATCAGGCATTACAGGGCCGTGAACGCGCGGCTGGAATCGTATCGGAACCGCGAGCTTGATTTGCTTTCCCAGTTCGGGGACGAAAGTGTTCTCGTCAAGGACATTCGCGCCAAGATTGCCGAGACAGAGAAAATCAAGAAACAGCTCGAGACGGATAACCCGGGACTGATTGCGACCCAGCGGCCGGCAAGTAGAGGAATGATGAGTCAGTTGACCGACCCGCAACAGCCTGTCTATGACATAGCAGGCGAGTCTGCGCGTGTTCTTGCGTTGGAAGCAAAGATCAACGTGCTGAAAGCGCACCTTGAAAGACTGCGCGCCGAGGCGGCTGACCTTGAAGCCAATGAACTTCAAATCACACAACTCGAACGCCAGAAGAGCCTCGACGAAGCCAATTACAGGTATTTTGCCGCGACGCTCGAACAAGCTCGTGTCGATGAAGCGCTTGGAGCGGGCAAACTGCCAAACATCAGCGTGCTCCAGGAAGCGGCTCCGCCTGGCCGGAACGTGAAAGAAACTCTGAAACTGGCTGCGAAAGCCCTTGGGGGCAGCATGGCACTCGGAATCGGCTTGGCGCTTTTCATCGAGTTTGTGTCCGATCAGAGTGTGCGCAAGCCCGGCCAGGTCGAATCGCGTCTCAGATTGCCCTTGTTTCTCACGGTACCGCGCGTGCGACGGAACGGGAGGCTTAATTCGCCGATCCAGCTCAAGCAGTTGCCCAAGCCGTCAAAGGGAAAGCCTGCGCCAACTGAACAGAAACCGACATTTGCCGTGAGCACGCAGGTTGATCCGCTTGCCATGTATTACGAGGCGTTGCGCGACCGGCTCGTCATGTATTTCCAACTTAATGGACTAACGCACAGGCCAAAGCTTGTCGGTGTCACCGGCTGTTCGGAGGGTGCAGGTGCGACGACATTTGCGGTCGGCCTCGCAGCGTCGTTGTCGGAGACAGGCGAAGGCAGTGTGTTGCTGGTGGATATGAACACTGCCAATGCGCCCGGGATGCATCCGTTTTATCGGGGCAAACTTATGCGTGGGTTGGAGGAAGCGCTCGATGAACAAACCCGCGAAACGGCCATGGTACAGGAGAACCTGTACGTTGTTACAGTGCATCAGGGTAACGGTCAAAAGGTTGGGTTACTTCCACGGCGGTTTGCGAACATCATCCCGAAACTGCAGGCGACCGATTATGATTACATCATCTTTGACATGCCGCCGGTGAGTCAGACAAGTCCGACGTCGAAGCTGGCCGGGTTGCTTGACATGACCGTGTTGGTGCTCGAGTCGGAGAAATCGCCGGAAGGCGCCGCCAAACGTGCGATCTCGTTATTGGCAGAATCCCGGGCCAAGGTTGCGGCAGTGTTGAACAAGCATAAACCTTACGTGCCCAAGAGCCTTGCAGATGATTTGTGAGGGGCCTGAAGGGGACCAGAGACCGTAGACCAGAGACCGAAGACCAAGGACCATAGACCATAGACCATAGACCATGGACCATAGACCAGAGACCAAAGACCGGGGACGGGGGGCAGGAGACAGCGAAATGGTTTTTGGATTAGGACGGGGTTCCGCGTAAACGCGGAACTCTGGCAGCGGTGGGTTGGCCCACGCTCAGGGCGATGGCACGCCCGCGGCTGTTAGAGTCCCGCCTTTAGGCGGAACGGTGTCATACAACGGAGCGGATTTCGAGAGGGCGAACAGATTGTTTGAGTGGGGTCAACCACGAAACACGCGAAATACGCGAAAGGGATTTAACCGCGAAATACACGGAATACGCGGAAGGGATTTGACCACGAAACACGCTAAATACGCGAAAGGGTTTTGGATTAGGACTGGGTTCCGCGTAAACGCGGAACTCTAGCGGCGGTGGGTTGGCCCACGCTCTTGGCGATGGTACGCCCGCGGCTGTTAGAGTCCCGCCTTTAGGCGGCTTTGAGACGAGCATTCATCGAGCATGAATACCGTTGAACGTTGAACGATGAGCGTTGCACGTTGTGCGTTTCGAAAAAGATGACCGAACTGATCAACCGGTGAGAACTTTCAACGTACAACGTTCAACTTACAACGTTCAACTGGGCCGCGGGTATGCCAAGCGAATGGCCTTATTCGCCCCACGCTGGTATGGGACCGCGCCTTCGGCGCTCTGGTGGCTGATCGGGCCACTGGTTTGGTGTGAATTCAAACTGGGCGTCGAATATCAATCCCACACGTAGGCCTCGTCGTATTTGACACCGTATTTCTTCAAAAACATTCGGAATTCGTCTTGAAATGTGCGTGTTTGGTGGTGGTCCTCCTGCTTGTCAATGTAGGCGCATACGGAATTCAGGTCCATCGGCCCGACGGAAAAACACCCGTAACCGCGCTGCCATGCGAAATCCGCCAAATCAGGTGATTGGGTTTTGAGCCATTTGGAGGAGGATGTTTTGAGCATCTCGACCAGGTCGGCGATGGTCAGTGTGCGTGAGATGCGAACGGCCAGGTGGACATGATCGGCGGTGCCGCCGACGCGATAACATTCGCAGTTTGCATTGCGAGTGACAGTGGAAAGGTAGGCGTGGAGCTTGGGACGAATTGTTGGATCGAGCAGGGCGCGTCGGTCCTTTGTGCTGAAGATTACGTGTACGATTACAAGGCTCAATGACTGTGGCATGCCGGTGATTATAGGGCCGAAGGCCCGATCTATACCAGCCTGGGGCGAAGCCCCAGGTAGTCAGACGGATGTCAGAAGGATAAGGGCTGAAAGCCCGCGCTAAGCCGGAGTTTCAGATTTCGCGAGTGTACAGGTTCATGTTTTCAACCACGAAACACACTAAACATGCGAAAAGGTTTTGGATTAGGACGGGGTTCCGCGTAAACGCGGAACTCTGGCAGCGGTGGGTTGGCCCACGCTCAGGGCGATGGCACGCCCCCGGCTGTTAGAGTCCCGCCTTTAGGCGGCTTCAAATAAGCACTCATCGAGCAGTGTCACCTCTGAACGTTGCACGTTGAGCGTTGTACGTTAAACGTTCTCAAGAAGACAACCAAGCTGATGAACCTATGAAAACTTTCAA
>JAAYVR010000264.1 GCA_012517065.1 Verrucomicrobiota bacterium
CACCCGCAGCCCGCCTGCTGGTAAGCCAACCAGCAGGCCCTTACGGTGCCCGATTTTCCGCCCGTTCTGCAACAAAGACCTGAGTGTTTCACAGAGCGCTCCAGTCACAAACCTCATACTCTCACGGAAAAAGCGCTGAACTTTTCCTGGTCCACCACGACGAGGTTTGCGCACATAAACCGTTGGTAATAAGGCAAAGTGTTGGGGAATAGGTATCAGCCCAAATTCTGGTTCGAGGACCTTTGTGCGGCAGCATCAGGAAGTCTGAGATTAATCCAAGCCGCCTTCCAGGACCAATTCGTGCCACATGACTCGTTCGGGGCTTCGCAGATTACCAGTGGCAGGGAATATGGGGCAACACTTGGCGTTCCAACAGACTATCAGGAGAAGATCATGGACCTGTTGGGCGTGAAGCTCTGAGCGATGCAGCCATTTTGATTAAATCGAGAATTCCATGAACTTGCTCCGAGCAAGGCGATTGCAGAAAACCCAAATGGGGAAATGGGTCTTTTGTGAGAAATGAAGTGGCGGCGGTGTGGCCACCGGGCGTTTGGCGGAATAAATGACCCTCGCAAGGATCAAGGGCAGGGATGAAGTAATCACTTCTGGCCAGAGTACCAGTTGGCAAAGTAGAATCTTGAATGCATCAAGACTTGTGAACCCGGTCTGCTGACCATCGGCGGTTGCGCGAACAAACTTGCAAGGAAACATGACCAGAAACGTGAATCTGATGAAGCCGCCCAAGACCAAGTTTGTTGTCGTGGTGATTGGCCTTGTTTGTTGGCTGGGGTCGGCAGGCCAGCCAGCCCTGCGGATCGAAACCGGAACCGCACGCGCCGAGATCACCGCGTTGAGCTGGGACACCGAAGGCACCGGTCGCGAGAAGACGAACCTGTTGCGGCCAAAGACGATGGTCGGACTTCGCATCCGCTGCGATGGCCAATGGCGGAATGGCATTGACTTGCCAACACGGTTGGAACCGGAACCGGGCGGCCAATCCTATTGGATAACCGTTGCGCCGCAGACAGAAATGAACTGGCGGATTCGGTCGGCTGGGGGCGGTCTGACCATGCATTTTTGCGGCAATGGCGTGAATCTGGGGAAGATCGAAGCCGTGGAACTCGTGTTTCCGTTCGACCCTGGCGTGACGCCGGTCACGGCTCTTTCCAGTGTTTGGGACGATGACGGCGCCTTTCATTTGCCGGCGCTAATCAGCGCGCCGGACTTTGGGCAGATGCGGCTGACCGGCAAATCCACGGCGCCTGACCGCAGACCTGTCATTAAGGCGCGCCTTGATGGCAGCCGTGCCGCGAAGACGGTCAATCTGGTGTTTGAACTGGCGCCGCCCGTGGCCGGGGCCAGTGACACTCTCGAGTTTTCCCCGCACCTGTTGGCCCCGCCCGCAGGGCTCGCAGATACGGCTCTTTGGGCGCAGGCCCGCCGCGGCTGGTTCAACATCTGGCAACCTAGCGCTCGATGGGGCGATCAGGGCTATCCCTTCAGTGCGCCTGCTGGGATGCTTGGCAACAATGTCATCAGTGATCCGGCAAGCTGTTCGCTGTGGTTCTATGCCGATCAGGCGTTGTGGACGCCCGAGGTGGCGCCGGGTGTTTCTGTGATGCCGCTGGTTCGACGGACCATCGAGTTCTGGTTGAGCGGAGATCGTCTGCGGCCGACTGGGGAAGTTGTTTGCTATTGGGACTACCTGAACTTTTTGGACGCAAATGCAGGTCCTTTGATAGCGTCGTGGGACTATGTGGAAGCCACCGGTGACAAGGACTGGCTGGACAAACACATCGCCCAATTGGAACTCGTCGCTGAGTTCCTCGCCAAACGGGACGTTGACAACGACGGCATGGTCGAGGCCACACAAAGCGGCAACAGGGGCACGCTCAAACAACCGGCTCGGTCGTGTGCATGGTGGGATGCATTAAACTGCGGGCACAAGGATGCGTACTGTAATGCGCTCATCTACCGCGCATGGCGGTGCATGGCCGATCTCGAGAACAAACTCGGCCGCCGCGATCAGCAGGCCCGTTACACGCAGCTCGCCAACAGATTGAAGGTAGCTTACGCACCTACGCTCCTGAATCCTGCCACTGGCTGGCTGGCGTGGTGGAAAAGCGCAGATGGCGAACTCCACGACTACGCTGCGCCAACCGTAAACGGCCTTGCGATCGAGTATGGCCTCGAGGAGCCGAGCAAGGGCCGAGAGATTCTCGCCAAACTGCGGAAGAAGATGGAAACCGTGGGTTTCACCAGGTTCGACCTTGGCGTGCCGCCGATGCTGGTGCCGGTGCTGCGCGCTGACTACCTGCAACCTGATGGGTTCGGTATTCCGAGGAAAGAGGATGGCACGGACACGTTCGGTCATTACATGAACGGCGGCATCACCGCTGGACAGGTCCTGCATTTCCTCGCCGCGCATTATGTCGTCGGCGACCCGGAACCGGCGGACAAGATTCTGCGGGCCATGTTGGAGCGCCAAGGGCGAGGTGAGTTTCAAAACGGTGTGCGGGATGCCGGCGGGCAGGGCATCGACTGGACAACATGGGATGGCAAGCCTTGCGGGTACGAGGGCTACCTTGCCGATAGCTTCCGTTTTCTCCAAGCGGTGTTCCTTCGAGAGGCCAAATTCCGGGAACGCTTATACCGGCCGTTGACGAGTGGCAGTTCAGCTTTGGCGGTGGACAGGTGAATGCCGGAGCGTATAGGCTGAGACCACCGTGACGGGAAAAATCGGTGTGATCATGGACCACACCGCGAACAGATGCTATAGATGCTTATGAAAACGGCCGCTGCAGTTCTTTCCTTGGTGTTTGTCTTGGGCCTGTCCGCATACGCGGAAGACATTGCGTCCGGCGTGTCCCTCCATCCCGGACCCGTAAACGGCGTGCTTGTCGAGCGACAGGGAAAAGCACTGGCAATTTACGGATTGCCGACTAATTCGGCGCGCACGGTCGATATGGTGCTATTGACACACGCGCGCCGGGATGTTGTTTGGGCGGCCGAAGAATTGTCAAAAGCAGGCGCCGAATCGATCGTGCCAAGCGCAGAAGTCAGCCTTCTTACGAACCCGAACGCGACATGGGACGCGTTGCGCACGAAAAGATTTCATGACTATTCGCAGCAATCCACAAAACTCCCAATCCAACAGTTCCAAAAAGTGCGGGGCGTGACAGACGGTGATGTGGTTCGGTGGCAGGATTGCGCGATCCGCGTAATTGCCACACCAGGTTACACGCGCGGCGCTGTGACGTACATTCTGGAAGCTGGTAGCAAGAAGATAGCTTTTACTGGTGACCTGGTTCGTGACGACGGCAAATTGCAGGATTTGTTTTCGCTCCAGGATGCGATACCCGAGGCTAAAATAGGCGGTTATCACGGCTGGGCGGGCCGTTTGGGTGACCTCGTCATAAGCCTCAAAAAGGTTGCCGATGAAAAACCTGATCTGCTCGTTCCGGCCCGCGGCCCACGCATTCGCGATCCGGCAAACACAATCAAACGGGCCATCGAGCGAATACAGGCCGCGTACTCGAACTACCTGTCAATCGATGCGCTCCGTTGGTACTTCAAAGACGAACACATTCGAGCCAAAGCGAGGCGCGTTCTGGGTCCGGACGCCCAAGTTGACTGGATGCCGATGGGCGAGACCATGCCGTTACCGCCATGGGCGATAGCCATTTCCAACACCCGATTGATAATTGCAAATGACGGTGCTGGGTTCCTGATCGATTGCGGCGGCCAGGATATTGTCGCCCGGCTCCGCCAGATGCGGCAGGCAAAATCACTCACATGGCTCGAACACGTGTTCGTGACACATTACCACGATGATCATACGGAGCTGTTGCCGGTCGTGGTTCAAGAGTTTGGCGCAAAAATCCACGCGTGCGGAAGCTTGATCGATGTCCTCGAGAATCCGTCAGATTATCGTCTCCCATGTCTCACTCGCAACTCAGTCAAGGTAACCGCACCGCACGCAAGCGGCGATTCCTGGCGATGGAAGGAGTTCAAGATGACCATCTTCGATTTTCCGGGCCAGACGCTTCATCACAATGCTCTCCTTGTTGAGCACGACAACGGACAGGCGATACTGTTCCTCGGCGATTCGTTCACGCCTTCCGGGATCGACGATTATTGCCTGCAAAACCGCAACATACTTTGTCGAGACCGTGGGTACTTCAATTGTCTCGATCAACTCGAGCGGCTACCCAAGAACTGCATGTTGGTCAACCAACACGTCGAACCAGCTTTCCGGTTTTCATCCGAACAGATAGCTCGAATGCGCAAAACGTTGGACGCGCGGATTTCGCTCCTTCGAGAACTTCTGCCATTCGACGACCCGAACTTTGGCATGGACGAAGGCTGGTGCGAGTTTCATCCCTATGCTGTTGAAGTCAGGTCCGGCCAGTCAGTCCAAATCGGATTGCGGATCACAAACCACTCTCCACACACACAAACGTTTCGCGTCGCTCTAGACGTGCCAGCGGGATGGGCCGAGGCTGAAAAGCACACGATCACACTTTCGCCCCGGGCGGAAGGCATGGTTGCAACCGCATTGCGCGTCCCTGCCAGGACCGAGCCGGGGCTGCGTGTTATCACTGCCGACATCGCCTGGCAGGGTCACGACCTCAGGCGATGGGCAGAGTGCATGGTTGATGTAGTACCATAGTGCGTGTGATCGACGCGCCGATGAGCGTGTCGGGTGGTCTGTCCGAGCCAGAGCCCCGCTACATGCCTGATCTGGCATACTTAAAGAATCACTCATATTTGCGAAGATTTTCACGCCGCGAGTGTGGTAAGTTTCTGTGTATCTGATTCTATCGCAGGCAGTAAGGCGGTGACAATGCTACGGCCGTGGGCAGTGAGCTGTGTAAGGTGACAGGCTCGTTGTTTGGGTTTTGCCCCCGTATTGCGGCGTGGCCCGCAAATTGCCCCTTTTCCAATCGGCGGCTGCAGAGGTCTGCGGAGGAACCCATCGGATGCTGATATGGGGACAGACACGGTGTTTTTGGGGTCATGCCGATATGGTTCCAGGCACGTTGTTTGGGCATAAGAACAAAGCGGCGGCAAGCCGCCGCACTCCAAACGCTTCGCGTCTGCCAACGCCCGCTGCATGCAAACGCTTCGCGCCTGCCAACGCCCAGTGCATCCGCGGCAGCGCGTGAGAAACCATTGGGATCAGGGGCGAGATCGAATGGTGCGATATGGGGACAGGCACGTTGTTTGGGCATGAAGACAAAGCGGCGGCAAGCCGCCGCACTCCAAACGCTTCGCGCCTGCCAACGCCCACTGCATCCGCGGCAGCGCGTGAAAAACCATTGGGATCAGCGGCACGATCCAATGGGGCCAATATGGGGACAGACACGTTGTTTGCAAAGTCATGCCGATCTGGTTCCAGGCACGTTCGTTGTGCGTAATAACAAAGCGGCAGGAAGCTGCCGCACTCCAAGCGCTTCGCGCCTGCCAACGCTCACTGCATCCGCGGCAGCGCGCGAAAAATCAGTAGGATCAGCGCGCTGTTCCTTGCGACGGAGTCGAAGCAGGTATTTCGCAGCCCGGCGTGGTTGAGAGCCCGCATTATGGAGGCGGAGGAGCCGGGGGGCGTTGCGCGTCAGGCGAATTTGGTTCCGGCTACGCCGGGCTTGGGAATATGCGGGTTAAGCCGATTGCCGGGCAATTTGGCCTTGAACGGGGTTGATGCCTCGCCCAGACTGGCTTCGAGCGGTGTTATTGACACGCTCGAATCGACCGAACGCTTCTGAAATGAACTCTGGCAGTGGCATAGTGACCAAGACGGCTTTCGTGTTCATTGCAATCGGGCTTTGCGTAAGCTGCAAAACGCCGGGGCCAACCGACCTCTCCGCCGAAAATTCAGTGAGCCATGCACGGTTCCCGAGCAAGAGCGCACGGTGGTACGGCGAGCCCGAAGTCAAGCGAGCAGTCGAAGCCGTGTACCCGGCTTTGGTGCGCCTTGATGTCGTGGAAGAGCAAGGGGACGACGGTCGCATGCAGAAGCACCGAGTCACAGGCAGCGGCACCATAATCTCGAAGGATGGCTACATCCTGACAAATCACCATGTGGCAGGCCGGGCGGTGCGGATCATCTGCCGGCTGGCCAACAGAGAGGAAATCGAGGCTGTTCTTGTTGGAACGGACCCGTTAAGTGATCTGGCGGTGTTGAAAATCGATCCGCGAGCGCGCCGCAATCCTGACGAGCCACTGCCATTCGCGGTTTTTGGCGATTCGGACGCACTGCGGATAGGCGATGTGGTGTTTGCGATGGGCTGTCCGGCCGGGCTTTCCCAGTCTGTGACAAAGGGCATCGTGGCGAACACGGCGATGATCTCTCCATCCGGCAGGTCGGAGCTGACTTTGGACGGGGAGACATTGGGCGAGCTGGTGCGTTGGATTGGCCATGACGCTGTCATTTACCCCGGAAACAGCGGCGGTCCACTCGTCAACACCCGCGGCGAAGTGGTTGGCGTCAATGAAGTCGGCATTGGCAGCCTCGGCGGAGCAATCCCCAGCAATCTAGCAAAACAGGTGGCACAAGAGCTGATTGGGAATGGCAAGGTCCTCCGAAGTTGGATCGGGATCGAAGCGCAGCCGCTTCTCAAACAAATGACCAACACGGCCGGGGTTTTGGTCGGGAACGTGTATTCCGGCAGTCCCGCAGCAGAATCCGGCTTGCAAGCGGGCGATGTAATTACAGAGTTCAACGGCACTCCGGTTCCGGAAAGCCGTGCCAAAGAGAACATCCCTGAGTTCAACCGGCTGGTTCTGACAACACCCGTGGGCGCCGCGGTGCAACTGAAAGGATTCCGCAACGGCCAGCCAATGGCTTGGTCAGTCCGAACAACTGTGCGCGATCCGCGTCAGGCAAAAGAAGTCGAACTGAAATCGTGGGGGTTGACAGTCCGCGATTTCACGCGGCTCTCGGCATTGGAAAACCAGCGCCCTGACGTCAAAGGCGTTTATGTCGATACTGTCAGGCCCGGCGGGCCATGTTCGGAATGCAAACCGCCTTTGAAATCAGGAGACGTGATCGTTGAAGTGGCTGGACGGCCGATATCGAATGTCGCCGAATTGCAAGCTGTCACGCGCGAGCTTACGGATAACGAGAGCAGTGTGCGGCGCGTGCTGACAAAATTTGAGCGCAACGCCCAGTTGCTGCTCACGGTGCCGCAGATCGGGCCCGAGCCTCAAGACGAGAAACCGCCCCGGCCCGCCAAATCGTGGCTTGGCATCGAAACCCAGGTGCTCACGACCGACCTCGCCGAAGCTCTCGGCGTGCAGGGCAAGAAAGGCGTGAGAATAACTCAGGTTGCCCCTGGATCAACTGCAGAAAAAGCGGGTCTTCGTGTAGGAGACATCTTGTTCAAGCTTGACGGCCAGGTCATCGCAGCCAGCACACCTGCCGATCAGGAGTTGTTCGACAATCTCGTTCGCGTTTACAGGATTGGAGCTCAGGTCGAGCTCGAAGGACTGCGAAACGGTGAGCCGTTCAAGATCACGGCCGTCACAGAACGTCAGCCAAAAGTAACGGCGGAATTGCCAGAGTACAAAGACGACCGATTCGAATTCACAGTCCGCGAGATGTCCCTCAAAGAACGCATCGACGACAAACTCGGGCTTGATTTGAAGGGTGTGCGGATCAGCGCCGTTCAAAACGCCGGGTGGGCTGCGTTGGCCGGGCTGGCCGTCGGCGACGTCCTAATGGCAATCGATGGGCAACCCGTTGACAGCGTGGCTGCTGCACGTGAAAAGCTGCTCAGATTGCGCGAGACCAAGCCTTCGCGCGTTCAATTCTTCATCAAACATGGCGCCCGCACGGCATTTGTGGAAGTGGAACCCAAGTGGTAAGTTCAATCGTGTCACAGAACACACTTCGAAACATAAAAATGAAAAACAAGAGTATCGTCTCCGTAATCACCGGCTGGGGCATCGGTTTAGCTCTGTCGTGTTCACCGCTCACAACAACGGCCGGTGACTCGGCTGCTGCCATGGCTCGCAGCGTGGTTGACAAACACAAGGAATCAGTCGTGTGGGTTTCTGCCGTAGCAAAAATGAGCTTCGGCTCCGGCGATAGCACGCCGCTCCCGATGAACATTCCCGACCGAGAACAAAAATTCGAAGCAAACGGCACCGTGCTCGAACCGACCGGACTGACGGTGACCGCGCTGAGTTCGCTGGACCCAACCCGGGAAATCACGGGCCGCGAAATTAATACGTCTTCAGGCCGCATCACAATTGAAGCCTCAGCAGTGCTCAAAGAGGTGAAAATAATCTTGTCTGATGGGACAGAAGTCCCCGCAGACGTCGTTATGAAAGATGCCGATCTGGACCTTGCGTTTCTCAGGCCAAAACCCGACGCCAAAGAAACCAAACAGGCGTCGTTCAAGCCGCTCGACCTCAAGTCCAACTCAACCGCGGCACTTTCCGATGAAGTCGTCACCCTGAGCCGGTCGGACGAGGTCCTGAATCGCCAACCTTCTGTTCATCGCGGACAGATCGTGTGTGTCACGGAGAAACCTCGCACTTTCTATCGCGTGTCAGGCGCGATGACCGGTTGCCCAACATTCGCACTTGACGGCAAAGTCCTTGGCATAGCCGTCAACAGGTTCATGAAAGACAAGAACACTGTCACGGTTGTCCTGCCGGCTTCGGACGTGCTTGAAATAGCCGAGCAAGCCCGAAACGCAAAACCCATCTCGAGCGGCGATGCCGGTACTGCAGGGGAAAAGACTGACTCTGCCGCCAAGTCAAATTAGACAGTTTTGTCGTGGGGTTTTGCTCCACGCGGTTTTGGCCCGCGCTGAATCTGTGAGGAACTTCCGCAGATTCAGCCCTGATTGCGCATTGTGAACTAGGGGAGTGCGATTGCCCATTCGCTTACGCTGCACCAGCGGTGATACAGATCGCAATGCAGAGGCGCAGAAGCACTAACCCGGAAATTTCACCGCTTGACCAGCCCAAGACACCCAAAGCTTCATTCCGGTGAGATTTCCGGAGCCCGCATATTCCTTGGTTGCTTAAATACGCCCGTTTCGCAGACTGCTCAGGGGATGAAATATCGGGGCTAAGCGGATAAAGATGAACGGCAAATAGATGGTCCCTCAAACAAGTCACTGTTTGTCACTGCGCCGAGCATCCGTCCCCAACGCCATTTTTCTTCCACCTATCGCTGTTTTTCTGCCGTCGCTCATTCGTTTTCAGACCAGCTTCCGTGGCTCAAATAGGGTTTGAGCCTGGCCTTGAGCGTCTCACGTGCTCTGTGGATAAGCGACTTGGTTGCCGACACGGACCGGCCAAGGACGCGTGCGATCTCCTCGTATGAAAGCTCCTCTTCGCGGCACAACAACAGGGCAATTCGTTGTTTGGCCGGCAGAGCGCGGATGGCTTCTTCGACCTTGCTTTCCAACTCGCTCTTGAGCAACAAGTCACCCGGATCACGGTGGCGGATGTCTGCCACCTGGCGCGCCGCATCGCCATCGCCCGTGGCATCCTGTTGATCGAGCGACTCGGCGGGATGACGTGCTCTGCGCCGGATTTCGTTCAGGCAAAGATTGCGCGCAATCGTGAAAAGCCACGTCGAGAACTTCGCTGACGGTTTGTATCGGTGAGCCGACTTGTGGACCTGGACAAAGACGTTCTGGGCAAGGTCTTCGGCTTCTGTTGGGTCAGGCAGCGCGAGGTAAACGAGGTTCATGACGGGCTGCTTGTACTTTTCCACCAGAACGGCAAAAGCTTCCATGTCACCGCGTTTGACGCGGAGCATCAGTTCTGTGTCTGGGTCATGGCTGGCGCCCATCGCGGGGCACTTTATCAGACAGCTCAAGCCGAACAAGGTTGCAGAGTTTCGGGGTGCAGGCTAGTTTGTGCGCACGCCGTGATTGGATTGCGGCTCGTTTGAATGGAAAACCTGTTAAACCATGTTTTGATTGGCATTGCGGTGCTGTTCATGTTCAGCGCCTCGATATTCGTGCATGAATTCGGGCATTTTCTTGTTGCGCGCTGGCGCCGCATGAAGATCGAGGAGTTCGCAATTGGTTGCGGGCCCAAGATTTTCAGTCGCACACGAAATGGCATACTGTACTCCCTGCGGGTGTCGCCGATACCGATCGGCGGGTTCGTCAAACTTCCGCAGATGGTGACGTCGGAAGCAGTCGAGGGGAAGAGCGAACCGGTCCCTCCTGCGCCGCCGTTGTCGAAGATAGTTGTGGCTTTCGCCGGGCCACTGATGAACGCGATATTCGCCTTCGCCATCGCGACTGTGATCTACTTTGTCGGTTTGCCCGTGCTTGTGAACCCTTCGGTAATCGGGCACGTCGATCCAGAGTCGCCTGAGGGCAAGATGGGCATTCGCCAGGGAGACAAAATCGTTGCAATCAATGGCAAGCCGGTCAGTTCATGGGAGGAAGTCAACACAATCACCGCGTTGGCGCCGACGAATGTTTTCCAGGTGACGATTGAACGCGACGGCGCCACAACAAATTACGTTCTCACCGCACGCGCGCATGAAAGCGTCGGCCTGAAGTGGCTGAACCTCGACCCATACCAGCGACCGGTGGTCGGCGCGGTCGAACCCGGCATGCCAGCCGAGCAAGCCGGACTTAAGAAGGGCGATCATTTCTTGTCTTTTGACGGCGTGCCAGTGATAAGCCAGGAACACTTGATCGAATTGGTCAAGAAAAGCGAAGGCAAACTGAGCGAAGTCGTTGTCGAACGCGAAGGTCAAAGGCTGACCCTCCATGTCACTCCCAAGTACGATCCAAAGACGCAGCGGGGACGGATGGGGATCGTTTTTGCGGGTGGCGTTTACCAAGTTGTGCGACCAGGCCCGCTCCCATGGGAACAGTTCGCATCGGTCTGGAACAAGACGATCGGCGCTTTGGTGGCCGTCATGCACTCGAGCAAGACCGGGGTCCGTGCGAGCGATTTCAGCGGCCCGGTTGGCATTCTGGCCGCGATGGCCGTGGAAACCAAAACCGATTACAGGCTGGCTTTGAAGTTCCTTGTCCTTCTTAATGTCAGCCTTGCGTTCCTGAATCTACTGCCGGTCCCAGTGCTTGATGGCGGGCACATTCTGCTGGCGGTGATCGAAGCATTATGGCGCCGCCCGCTCAACCCGCGAATCGTCGAGTACGCCACAAATGTTTTCGGCATTCTAATAATATCATTTGTCTTGTACGTGACATTTTTCGATTTCAGGCGGCTGCCGTTGCTCAAGGCAATGTTCGACCGCGACGTCCACGTGCAGGAGGTCGCCACACCGCCGTCGGGACTCTCAACAAACCCAGCACCTGCTGAATCTGTCCGGTAAACCAAATGCGCTTCTGCGCCTCTTTGTACAGACACACCCGTAGAAGGACACGCGCCGTTCCGGTGGGCGACCCCCACCGCGGAGGTGTCATAATCGGCGGCGATCACCCGATCGTGAAGCAATCGATGATCACCGCCGACACAGCCGACACCGCAGCGTGCGCCAAACAAACCCTCGAACTCGCCGCAGTCGGATGCGAGCTCGTGCGCATTACGGTTCCCACAGTGGGTGACGCAGCCAACCTGCGCGCGATTGCAGAAAGCGTGCGGAAACAAGGATGCCTTGTCCCGTTGGTCGCTGATGTCCACTTCAAACCCGAAGCAGCTTTCGAGGCAGCGCGCTGGGTCGAAAAAGTCAGGATAAACCCGGGGAACTACGCCGATTCAAAGAAGTTCGCTGTCAAATCATACTCCGACGAGCAATACGCAGCCGAGCTGGCGCGAATCGAGCAGAAGTTTGCGCCTCTGGTCGATTTCTGCCGCCAAAACCACCGCGCAATGCGAATCGGCGTCAACCACGGGTCGCTCAGTGACAGAATCATGAATCGGTACGGCGACACACCAGCGGGCATGGTCGAAAGCGCGATTGAATTCGCCCAAATAGCGCGTAAACGCGGCTACCACGACATCGTGTTTTCAATGAAGTCCTCGAATCCGAAGGTCACGATTGCGTGCTGCAGGCTTCTTGTCGCCCGCCTCGAGCAACTGGGCGAGGATTGGGATTACCCTGTACACTTGGGCGTGACCGAGGCCGGCGAAGGTGAAGACGGACGCATCAAAAGCGCCATCGGGATCGGATCGTTGCTCTGCGACGGCATTGGCGACACCATCCGTGTTTCGCTCACTGAAGATTCGACGCAGGAGATTCCGGTTTGCCGGGATTTGCTCGCGCAAATCCCCATGCTGGTGAACACGACCCCTCTCGAGGAGCTGCCGGCCCCTTTCGATCTTTTCTCCTACGAACGCAGGTTGTCATCAGAAGTGTCACTTGCACCCGGCGTGGCCTGCGGCAAACAGCAGCCAGTCAGAGTCGTCGTGACCCGAGAGACATGGACAAAGCTCGGGTCCAACCCCGAACCTTCACCCGGTGTTCGCGCCGAAGCCGTTTATGAGAATCTCAATGTGCGCGAACTGGACCCGCTGCGCGATTTTTCGATTGAGAACGACGCTGAGTTGGTCACGGTGCGTGACGGTCTTGACATTGCGCCAATAACCGCTTTCAGGCTCTTGGCGGCACGCCTTGCACGCAAAGGCAAACGAAACCCCATCCTCCTCAAAGACTGCCTCGGCGCTCCAGAACACCCGCTGTCGTCTCAAACAGCTTTGCTTCGGTCGTCTGTTGTGCTCGGGAGCCTTCTGGCCGATGGCATCGGCGACGCGATCCTCGTCCGCTGCGAAACCGACCCGGAGAGGTCGCTTCGTCTCGCCTACAACATTTTGCAGGCTGCGGGTTGCCGTTTCACCAAGGCGGATTACGTGGCCTGCCCGTCGTGCGGCAGAACCCTGTTTGACCTGCAATCTGTCATCGCCAGGATCAAGGCGCGAACTGCTCACCTCAAAGGCGTGCGCATTGCCGTCATGGGATGCATTGTCAACGGGCCGGGCGAGATGGCAGACGCCGATTTCGGTTACGTCGGAGGCGCGCCGGGCAAGGTCAACCTATACGTGGGAAAGAAACCGGTAAAATTCAACATCCCCGAAACCGAAGCCGTGGACAGGCTGGTTGACCTGATAAAAGAACACGGTCGTTGGACCGATCCTTCCGAGTGAAACCGCAAATCGCCAACAACGCGCGTTTCACTCTCGTGCTACGCCACACGTGGGACAGGATGTGTCCCGGCGCGTCTTGAGTTCCCGAAACTGCATTCGCAGCGCATCGAGAATCAGCAGGCGGCCAATCAACGGATCGCCAAATCCGGCGATGACTTTCATTGCTTCAGTTGCCTGGATGTTCCCGATTATGCCCGGCACTGTGGAAAGCACGCCGAATGGAGCGCCGCTATGGGCACCACCGCCGCACGGGGGTTCCGGGTACATGCACCTGTAGCACGGCCCGCCCATGTGCGGCGCCAACACCGATGCCTGCCCCTCAAACTGGAATACCGCGCCGTAAACGTTTGTCTTCCGGAGACGCACGCACGCCTCGTTAACCACATAGCGTGTTTGCATGTTATCCGAACAGTCCACAACCAAATCGTACCCGCCGACGATATCCAGAACGTTTTCCCTGTCCAACCGGACCAAATGACACACAACCTCAACTTCCGGATTAAGTCGCCGCAACGTGTCGCGTGCGGATTCGGCCTTCAACCGGCCGATGTCGGGCGTGCCATGTAGCAATTGCCGCGGCAGATTGGTCAAATCAACCCGATCGTCATCAACCACGCCAAGCACGCCAACACCAGCAGCCGCCAAATGCATCGCAACTGCCGATCCCAGCCCACCCGCGCCCACGCACAGAACACGCGAACGCCGAATACGGTTCTGGCCCTCAACACCAATCCCGGGCAGAATAACATGCCGCTCATAACGCCGCAGTTCTTCGTTCATTGCTAAATCCAGCTCAACGCCTGCGATGTGCGTTGCTGCCAGTGAATTGACACCAGCATCTGGTTTCAATTCACCGGCAGCAACAAGTCCATGCTTCTTCCAGTGTCGCCCACACAAAACTGCCAACAGCCGGTTCCGCCGAAGCTCTCGGTCCCGCCACGTTCAGAGTTCTGATTCCGTGCTCGCGGATGAAGTCAGCAAGGAGTCTCCCCGGCTGCTTCACACCCGAATGCAAGTGCAGAACAGGTTTGTTGTGTCTCATCGCGCATTCCCACGTGTATCTCGATCCGCCCTCCAACAAATCCCGGATCGTGAAAATCACCGTGCCGTCCGAGTCAACCACGTTTTTCTCCGTTCGCTCCGCGTAATCTTCGCTCTCGGTTTCCTGAAGATGGTACTTGGCCGGGATGACACCGTTCTCAGCCTTGCGTCCTCTGGGACACCAGCCGCCGTGAGGCAAACCCCGGCTAATCGCCCAGTCAAGGGCAGCAATGTCAGCGCCGGTTTGACCGCCTGACACGATCTTCAATGGCGCGCTCATGCATCACGCGCGCAGACGGCGCCGCGCCCCGAAATCAACTGTGCCTCGGCCAATCACGCGCATCGCCGGTCAAATCCCGCACTCCGCCAATCAAGCCATCCATTCCCGCTGCCGATCAAGCTTGCTGTTCAGTATCTCGCGAGCCAGCGCAGCGTCTTCGGCTATTTGAAAGTCAAACATGCCAACCAACACAAAATCAGCGCCATTCTCGAAAGCGTATCTGAACCCCGCCCGCGGATGAATCGCTCCCGCCGCAAGAACCTTGTATGCAATCCATGGCCGGCCGATCTCCGACATCAGATTGATTGTCTCTTGCGGATCGCGGCACCAGTAGTTGTCTATTGCGTAATTGTCGATCACTTCCTTGTCCTGGCCGGGCTGGCGGGTTGACCAGTAGTTGGTGCTGTGCAGTGTCTTCACATAAAAGTCCGGATTCAGCCCGGCGTCTTCGATGGCCTTGATTGTGCGGTTTTCGTGCCCCGCAACGCCTGCAATCAAGCCATGATCTTTGATAATCTTGATCAGCTCCCCAATCTGCCGCAAGTCGCCCTCGCGCGTCCACAGGTCTCCAAGGTTGCCCAACAGAAAGGCGCCAACGGCACCGACCTCGACGGCGTCCTTGACCGAAGCGCGCAAATCTTCCTTGCTCGGATTAAGCTGCGCGAGGTACTGAATATGCCCGCCCCGTTCCTTGTACTTGCGGTACACGTCGATCGAATGCGGGTCGCCCGGGTACGCCACCATCGTGTTGATGCCCTCGCGCTCGCAACGCGACCACGTCTCCATGATCTTTTCGTCAGTGAAATAGTGCTTCAGCAAAGTTGAGACGTAGATCAAATCTCTGCTGTGAGCGTACCCGCCAATAAGGTTGCCGCCGCAGATCAAGCGGCTGATCCGCACCTTCCCGATCTTTCCTGCGGGCATCGCATTGCCTGAAGCAACCGAAGCAGCGGGCTCAGACGTCGCGCCAGCACCGGCACGCGCCAGAATCAAAGCCCGTTCTTCCAGACTCAATGCTGCAGGAACGGCCGCTGTTGCAACAAGCGATTTCCGGATAAAACTGCGCCGTGGCAATCGAGCTTTCATCGCCACAAACGCTGCCATGTCCCCGCCCCTCTTGCAATACGACACTATCGGCGCCAGCCCGGAACTCGGGCGTTCTTAGCCGGACCAACGCGCTGGCATAAACGTAGCGATCTTGGGAATGCGACATGGGGACAGGCACATAGTCGTTTCGGAAATGCAATATGGGGACAGGCACGTTGTTCCCCAATAGGTGGGCGTTTGGCCGGCGAGTTTGCGTGATTGAAACGGGCCGTATGATCGGTTATCGAGTCGATGCGGCCTAGGACGCCCACGCTCCAGACGGACCTTTCGACCCGCCAATTGCATCGAGAATTGACTTGACATTTACTGAAATCGCGTTCCAAGCTCGTTACTGTCGTGTTAGAGGCCCAGAGCGGTTGTGCACCCCTGCGCGGCCGTAGCTGGACAAACTTAAAAACAGCCCAACGCCAGAATCTATGAAAACCTCCGTCAAAACCAGCACGCTATGTTTGCTTGTTGTGGCCATGTCCGGCACGGCCATGGCAAACATGGCGATTCTCCAAAATGTGCCGGATTGGAATCAGCCAACGCTTGCTGATCCGAATCTGCCTGACCCGGGTCCGGTAAACCAATGGGGCAATCCGGGGCAGGGATCAACCGCAGCGTGGTGTACGCCAACCGCCTCCGCGGACTTGATTGGGTACTACCGTGACCGCTCCCCGAGCCTGAGCATTGCCGATGCATCCGCATTTCCCAATACCGGGGCAAGGCCAGTATCCGACTGGCGGGATGATCTTGTTGATACGGCGATTGCGACCCCCGTGCCGGCGCGCACACAGCGGGCGGACCTCGGATGGTTTTTGAACACAAACAACGACGGTGACGGAACGCTTCCTTTCCAAGGCGCGATGGCTGGGACGCATTATGGCAACATTCTCCCCGGACTGGCAAACTACTTTGCCGCTCACAACCTGGTTCCTCAAATCATCAATTACAGCGGAATGCCAGACGGTTTTGGCGGATATCTTTACGACAACAGCGGAATTCCCGCCCCGCATACGGTCGCCAATTCGTACTTGCGAATACAGTCCGAGATAAACGCGAATCGTCCCGTTCTGCTACACGTCGCTTATTGGAACGTGGTGAACCGACAGCTCTTGGGGAACAACTATGAACAGGCTGTGTGGGGCGACCCTGTTCAATCCGGTCCGGGCGGGACAGTGTATATCACCACCGAAATCGGTCACACTGTTGTTGTCATTGGCTGGATCGACATCAACGACCCGCTTAATCCATGGCAGGGACAAGTGGATGCCATTATTGTGCACGACAACAGCGACGGCACGCTTCGAGCAGATAATAAGCCGCTTGCTGGGCTGGTCTTACCGTATGGCGGCGGTGGCGCCGCCCAGGGCCTCAATGTGCCATGGAACATGCAAACCGAATTGATCGGTGTGCCCGAACCGGCTACCGCTGGAACAGTTGTTGGGATGAGTTTGCTCGCAGGCGCCACTTTGGGTCGTCGGATTTCAAGAGCAAGAAAGACCCGCAGTTGAACTGCGCCGTTCCATTCCTTTGCCATGGAACAAAACGGTGGCGGAGCGACCAGCTTTGGCCAGGCGGGCCACGCACCGATAACGGCGATCACCCGTAGCGCATTGGGGTACCACATGCTTGGTCGGTGATCGAAGTGCCAAGGGCGCGGTCCATACCAGCGTGGGGTGAAACCCCACGGTAACAGCCATCTCGAGATCACTTTCCACAATCCATGGGCTGAAAGCCCGGACTATCACAACAACGCTTTCACGCCCGCGGCCGTTAGAGTCCCGCCTTTAGGCGGTGTTGGAACGAGTATTCATTGAGCAGTATTACTGTTGAGCGTTGTAGGTTGTGCGTTGTAAGTTGGGCATTCCCGAATAGGTGACCGAAATGATGAGCTCATAAAAACATTCAGCGTACAACGTTCAGTTCGCAACGTTCAACCAGCCCGCGGGTTTGCCGTCCGAATGGCTTTATCAGCCCGAGGCGGCGCAGGAGCCGGGGCGTTGCCCGTCAGGCGACTTTGGTTCCGGACACGCCCGGCTGGATTGTTCTATTTTGAAGAATCATTCATATTCGCGCTGGTTTTCACGCTACGAGTTTGCTCAGTTTCTCTATATCTGCTTCTCTGGCAGCCAGTAATGCGGTCACAACAATGGTACGGCCTTTGGGAGTGAGCCATATAAAGTGACAGGCTCGGAGTTTGGGTTTTGCCCCCTGATTCCGGCATGGTCCGCAGATTGCCCCATCTTCCAATCGGCGGTTGCCGAAGTCTGTGGATAAAGCCCTCGGGCGCCGATATGGGGACAGACACATTGTTTTCGGCGTCATGCCGATCTGGTTCCAGGCACGGTGTTTGCGCATCGGTGTCATCCGCGCCATCCGCGGTCAAGAAGCTCAAACGAGCACAAGATCGAGTCGATCGACCACGGGTGTCACGGATGCCACGGATATCCAAGGCCTGTTATTGTACTGATCCCATCGAGTGTAACTGTGTGTCTGTTTTCTGAGTTTTGGCGGGGAATGCGATATGGGGACAGACACGTTGTTTGCGCATAGAAACAAAGCGGCAGCAAGCTGTCGCACTCCAAGCGCTTCGCGCCTACCAACGCCCACAGCATCGGCGGCAGCGCGTTAGAAACAATTGGGATCAGCGCGTTCTTCCTTGGGACCGAGTCGAAGGGGACATTTCGCAGCCCGGCGTGGCTGAAGGTCCGGGGGGTGCAAGAACCGGGGGGCGTTGCCCGTCAGGCGACTTTGGTTCTGGCTGCGCCGGGCTGCGAAATATGCGGGCTAAACATACAAGGCAGACTCAAGGTCGCGCACAACCACGCTCATGTATGGATAGCGTTTGTCGGGCTCGGTCTCGATGCACTTGAGAACAATGCGTTCAAGCGCCGCGGGAATTGCCGCATTGAGTTCAGTCGGATTGCGGAATCCACTCCCACGATCCAACTGCCGCGCGAGAACTTCAGCCGCTGTTTCGCCCGGGAATGGTTTTTGGAAGGTGAGGAACTCATACGCTGTAACGCCGAAGGCGAAAATGTCGGCGCGGTGATCGACCGGTTGGCGCTGTAGTTGTTCTGGCGACATGTAAGCGGGCGTGCCGGGGTTGCCCGATAACTTGCGCGCAGATTCGGGCCGTGGCATGGCAAGATCGAAATCGATGAGGCGAACATTTGCATTTCGGCTGACCATGACGTTTTCCGGCTTGAAATCCATGTGCATGTAACCGCTTTCGTGCACGTGTTCCAAGCCGATGGCCATGTCAATCAGAATATTGCCTGCGAACTCGGTGAGGATTGGATCGTTTTGCGCCATTAACAACTTCAGGTTGGCGCCCTCGACGTACTCGGTGGCGAGGTAATGGCATCCTTCGATTTTCCCGTGACCGATGTATCCGATAATAAACTCGTGCTTTTCGATGTGCGCCAGAATCTCGCAGCCGCGTATGAACCGCCGCCTCGCCTTGAAATCGAGCCGATGATCAGTGCGGAGGCACCGGATTGCACAATGGTTTTGGGCAGAATCGGTTGCAAGCCAAATGTCAGCCATGCCACCGCTGTTTATCAGTTCATGCAAATAGTACGGTCCAAACGGGCCCGGTTTGCGATGCCCACTTTCGTCAGTCCACTTTTTGCCGAATCCGAACATGCGCGCTTTGAAGTTACCATTTATCCTGACGTCTGCCAATGCGCCAGCAAATGAATGATTCAATACATGCCGCCTGCCACCCAAGCACATCCAACACCGACGCAAATAGAGTGACAGACTCGTTCTTTGCCACAGTTAAGACGTGGGGGAATTCGAGAGGGTGGCGGTTGAGATTCGCGGGCTGAAAGGTCCACTGCTCACTGCAGCCGTGGCTATTCGTCAAGGCATGTTCGCACGACCGAAGCCAAAGTCTCCACCAGATACGGCTTTTGCAAAAAACGCGTTTTGGGCGGGAGGTTGAAACGTCCCTCGGTTATTTCTGTGCTGTACCCGCTTGTATAGATCACCTTCAGGGATGGATTGTCTTTCATGAGCCGGGCGGCCAATTCGATACCGTTAATGCCCCCGGGCATTACTATGTCTGTCATCAAGAGATTGATTTTTGCGGCGTGGCTTGGCCAAATATCCAGCGCCTCGCGTCCGGACCCAGCAGTAATCACAGCGTACCCGAGGCTTTTCAACGATACTTCAACTACAGAGCGCACGGCCGGTTCATCTTCGACAACGAAGATTGTCTCACCCTGGCCACGAGGCATGACGCGAGGGCTGGTTCTTTCGCCTGCAAAGTTCAGAGACGGCGAGCCGGGCAGGAAAACCGTGAATCTCGAGCCCTTGCCAACGGCGCTTTCAACCTCTATACAACCGCCGTGTTGCTGAACAATGCCATGGACCGTGGAAAGCCCCAAACCGGTGCCCTTGCCAACATCCTTGGTTGTGAAGAAAGGCTCGAAAATGCGTTCCATCGTCGCGGCATCCATTCCAATCCCCGTGTCCAGCACGCTGAAACACACGTACACCCCGGCATCAGAGAGACCTTTTTGAGCAGCGGTTCGTTCGTCGAGGTTGATTGCAAAGGTTGACAGTGTCAGGGTCCCGCCTTGCGGCATGGCATCGCGCGCATTCACAACAAGGTTGACGATGAGCTGTTCCATCATGCCTGGATCAGCCTTGATCAAGGGCAAAGTTGACGCGTAATTGCAGTTCAGCTCGATGTGTTCCCCGATGAGCGTGCGAAGCATCCTGGCCATGTTTTCCAGAATCTCATTCAAATTGACGGGTTCGTATCTTGGGGATTGCTTTCGGCTGAACAGCATCAATTGCTTGGTAAGTTTTGCTGCGCGTTCCGCGCTGGCAATAATCTGCTTCACGTAACCGTGAACCCTTGATCCCGGAGGCAGATCGGATTGCAGGAGGGAACCATTCCCAAGGATGGTTGTCAGAACATTGTTGAAATCATGAGCCACACCAGCAGCAAGCTGACCAACAGCTTCAAGTTTTTGAGACTGTCGCAACTGCTCTTCGACACGTCTGCGTTCGCTCTCAGCGCGCTTCCGCGCAGTAGCATCATGAAAACACCACACGCGACCAACGATCTTGTCGCCAACCTTTTGTGGTTGCGTATAAAACTCGAAAACCCGGCCGTCCTTGAACTCGATGATGTCTTCGCAGCGGGCTTCCGGATCCTGATCAATTGCATCGACTTTGGCCTTGAAACCTTCCGGGTCTTTGAGCTGGGACATCGCAAGCTCAACAAGAACACAGCTGTTCCTCTGGGTCATCACCTCTTCAGGGATTTGCCACATTTCCATGAACCTGTGATTGTAACTGGTGATTCTGCCCTCTTGGTCAACCACAAGAATACCATCCCAGGTTGAATCGAGAGTGGCCTGCAACAAAGACAATGATTCCTTTAACGACTCTCGAGCCTCCCGCCTTTCGGTGACATCCCAAAACACACCCTGTATCCCCACGGTCTTGCCCGTCACGTCTTTGAGCGAGGTCTTGATCACCCTGACCCACCGGTTCTCGCCTTTCCGCGCCACAGTCCTTTCTTCAGCATCATACGCATGGCCGGTCTCCATCACGCGCAGATCGTCGGCACGATATTGCTCCGCCGCATCTGCCGGAAATAGGTCAAAGTCGGTCTTGCCTACGACCTCTTCTTGCCGAACTCCGACGAACTCGCAAAACCGCTGGTTCACGAACGTAAACCGTCCCGCGGAATCTTTGCGGAAAACACAAAGCGGCAAACTCTCGACGAGCGAATGATACAACAACTCAGAACGGCGGAGTTCCTGCTCCATGCGTTTTCGGTCAGTAATGTCCCGACCAATGCCCTGAACACCTATTGGCTTGCCATTCTCATGCAGAAGCCGCGTGTTCACCTCGATCCAGAGCCTGCGCCTGTCCTTGGTCACAACCTCAACTTCGTAAGTTGTGGGCACGTCATTCTGCAATTTCTCCGCAACGCGCTGCCGCACCTTGTCCAAATGCTCGGGAGCAACCACGTCGGCAATGTTAAGCTTCAAAGACTCTTCCCGCGTGTATCCGAGAAACCGTTCAGCCGCAGGGTTGAAGAAAATGAATTTGCCATCAAAATCATGCGTGTAAACCAGGTCGCTCGCGTTTTCCACAACTTCTCGGTAGCGCCGTTCCAGGGCCGCTTCGCGTTCCAGGTTCTCGCGTATTTTCCGTTCTTGCTGTGCGACACGGCGGCGAAGGGTTATGCTCCACGACACAAGAAGCAGCCCTGCCAATCCCAATCCCAAACCAACACGCACCAACACAGGTGGAATCCGCCAAGAAGGCGCAAGCTCCTCTTCCCCTGTCCACTTTCGAAACGCTCCACGTCGCTCCGCTTCCGTTAAGGTTCCAAGACCTCTGTTCAGGATGGCCAGCAATTGAGTATTCCCCTTTGCAACGGCGAGATGCTGGGGCAGCGTGAGCACTATCTCCGGCAATACCCGCAGTTCCGTAAGTGACACTTCGGTTATAACGTGCTGTCCAACGGGAAGGACTTCGAGCATTGCATCCAACTGCCCAAGCACCACTTTCATCAAACCTTCACGCGTGTTTGATACCGGCTCCACGATCAGTTCCGGATGAGCCTGTCTCAACCATGAGTGCGCCCCGTAATCCTGCACTACACCAACACGGCGGCCTTTGAAGTCCTTTATGCCCTTGAACTGGGCCGAGGCCTTGTTGACGAAAAGCACCAATGGCACCTCGAGATACGGCTGCGTGAAATCAAGAAACTCCTCGCGTTCAGGAGTCCGCGTAAGCGTTCCAAGAAGGTCCGCTTCGCCCCGTTGCATCCCGGCGAGAACCTCGCTCCACGTCTTGTAACGCACCGGTTTGATTTCAGTCCCAAGACGCTGCGCAATCAAATTCAGCAAATCAGGAGTAATCCCTCCGACCTGCCCATCCGGCCCAATGAATTCAAACGGAGCAAATGCCGGGTCGGGCGCATAACGCAGAGGTTCGTGCGCTCGCAGCCATGCCTGCTCATCCGTTGTCAGGGGTACAACAGCCGTTCTCCCGGCACCGCCAAATGCACCAAAACACGCAAACAGCAACACCGCAATTACACAGAACACGGCGTAGCCGCGGCAAAATGAATCTTTCGCAGAAGCTGCACGGATTCCGGCGACGCCGCGCAGTTGCACCGCCGTTTCTGGTGCGGCTTCTTCGCTAGTGGACATAGGCTGTTGGAACTGGTGACCTGGGCTCGAGGGACCGTTGAAAGCGAGAGTATCGAATGACCGTACGATCGGCGATGCTTCTGCGATGCTACCCAAGCAGCAGGACAAAAAATGACGATAACAACGCGGCGCACGAGACTCATTCCGACGCCCCGCTCTCCCCCTGCCTCCAGCAGTCGCATTCACAATTGCCTGCTCCATGTCCGCACTGCCAGTCTATGAACCATTCCGGTCACAGACACGATAGTATCCTACACTCCAATCATCTACTGTCCAGAATCTTCTGTACGGCATAACTTGGAGTGCGGGGGTGCTTCTCACGCAGCGGATCGGGATTCTGAGATTGTTTAGCCCGCTTATTTCCCAGCCTGGCGCAGCCGGAGCCAAAGTCGCCCGACGGGCAACGCCTCCGGCTCTTGCACCCCCCGGACCTTCAGCCACGCCGGGCTGCAAATATCCCCTGCGAGTCCGTCCCAAGGAAGAGCGCGCTGATCCCAATGGTTTCTCCCCCGCTGCCGCGGATGCAGTAGGCGTTGGCAGGCGCGAAGCGCTTGGAGTGCGGCAGCTTGCCGCCGCTTTGTTTCTATGCGCAAACAACGTGCCTGGAACCAGATCGGCATGGCGCCGCAAACAACGTGTCTGTCCCCATATCTGCATCCGAGGGGGTCCTTCGCACACTTCGGCAACCGCCGATTGGAACAAGGGACAATCTGCGGGCCACGCCGCAATCCGGGGGCAAAACCCAAACTGCGAGCCTGTCCCTCTATTTGGGTCCACAACCAGACAACGAGCCTGTCACCCTATTCCGACTCACCCCCAAATGCCGTGCCGTTGTGACCGCCTTACCTGCGGCCAGAGAAGCAGATACGGAAAAACTGACCAAACGCGCAGCCTGAAAATCTCCGCGAATATGAAGGACTTTTCAATATATTATACCCTAACCCGGAAATCTCACCGGAATGATGCCATGGGTGTGTTTGGCCGGTTGGTCAGAGAGATTTCCTGGTTACCGGCTTCTCATTTTCGTTGGTGCTGCAGGCTCAGTTCTGGCACAGGACGCGGGTTGACATCGGGTTTTTGGTTGCTAGAAAAGGGCCGAGAGAGTACTATACAAATGTATAGTATATGAACCGGCTCACAGACAGACAAAAGCAGGTGTTCGAATTCGTGCGAAACACAATACTCCGCACAGGCGTCGCTCCTACACTCCGCGAAATCGCAGCTCAATTCCGGTTCCGGAGCGTCAAGGCAGCCGCAGACCACGTCGCTGCGCTCCGGCGCAAGGGGCTTTTGACATGGACGCCACGCCAGGCACGTGCTTTGCAGTTGATGGCTTATTTGCCAATCCTGGGCGGCTCACAAACAGAAAAAACAGACAATGCTTCAAATGCATTGCCTGCAATTCGGCATGCAGTTGCGCAGCTCCCAATTTACGGGTCGATCCCGGCCGGTTTTGCACAGGAACATGCTCAGGAAAACAAGGGACATGTGGCAATCGATCTTGGCCTCTTGGGCATTCGCCCAACTGCCCGCACGTTTGTCCTCGAAGTGCGGGGCGATTCAATGATCGGACGTCACATCGTCGATGGCGATCTTGTGGTGCTCGAGCATGGACGCACACCGCGAAATGGCGATGTGGTGGCGGCCCTGATCGACAACGAAAGCACGCTCAAAACTTTCGTCCAAGAACGCGGTCGGCAGCCATATCTCAAAGCTGAAAACCCAAAGTACCCCAAGCTTTACCCGGCCAATGAACTGGTCATCCAAGGGGTAATGGTAGGGCTGATTCGGCGCATGAAACCGACGGCGGGCAATCCAGCCCCGCGAGGCACATGAACACAGCGCGGCGCGACAGCAGGGCAACGAATGGATGAAGCATTGACCAAATTCACCCGGCCGGTCGTGCATCTTGACGCGGATGCATTTTTCGCCGCGGTCGAGCAGGCTGCAGACGCGCGCTTGCGAGGCCGGCCCGTTGTAGTGGGGGGCGAACGACGTGGTGTGGTGGTCAGCGCTTCCTACGAAGCTCGGCGGTTTGGCATCCACCCGCCAATGCCGACCGCACGCGCACGCAAGCTCTGTCCGAAGTTGATTGTGTTGCCGGGCGATTTCGAAAAGTACGAGCAGTTCTCACAATGGATGTTCAGTTATGCCTACGATTTCACGCCCGATGTCGAGATTTGCTCTTTGGATGAGGGATACGTTGATTTGAGAGGCGTGCGCCGCCCGCCAATCGAGGTTGCCGCAACCATCCGCGATGCCATTCGCAAGGCACTGAAAATCAGCGTCAGCGAAGGCATCGGCAACAACAAGCTAGTCAGCCAGATTGCTTCCAAGCTCCGCAAACCGGCTGCCTTCGAGTGCGTTTTGCCGGGCCGCGAAACCGAGTTTTTACATCCCCTGCCCAATCGCTGGCTGCCGGGTGTTGGTCCGCGCACTGCCGAGCGCCTCAACACTGCCGGGCTTGTGCTCATTCGGCATATTGCAGCGGTGCCGACCGCATGGCTTGCGCTGCTGGTTGGGCATACGGCGCCACAGTTGAAACAGTTCGCAAATGGCGTGGACGATCGGCCGGTCGTGCCAGCCAGTGTCCCCGCTGAAAGTTATTCCAAACAACATTCTTTTGACCAAGACCAGACCGACGAGCCATACGTGGCCGCCGTCCTGCGGCAAATGGCTGACACGCTCTTCGCACAAGCGCGAGCCGATGGCAAAAGCATCCGCACCATGACAGTTCGCGTGCGATACAATGACCGCGCAGAAGACCATGCCACCGAAAGCCTCCCTGAACCAACCGACCTTGAAACCGACGTGTACAATCGCCTCGACCTGCTCCTTCGCCGCGCATGGCGCAGACGCGTCAGCCTGCGTGCGGTTTCCCTGAAACTTTCCAACCTGTACCAAAGCTTCCACGTCGGCGTTCTCCAGTTCGACCGCGCCGACCAAAAACGCGGTGCGCAACGCCGATTGGCCGATGTTGTGGATCGTCTGCGGGCGGAACACGGACACGCCGTGCTGCTCCGGGGACATGATTTCATTCTCAAAACCGGCGAGCCGAACGCAAATCTGCCGGAGAGCCACGGAAGAAATCCCCGGCGCAACGGAACCGAAAAATTGCCGCTGCCGCTGCCTCTGGTGGTGCGCAGCCATTATTCTTTCCTGAACTCGACGCTGTCGCCAGAAGCAATTGTCGCGTGGGCGCGCAGGCGGGGCTTGTCAGCCGTTGCAATATGTGATTACGGAAACCTCCATGGCGCAGTCGAGTTTTCATTCGCAGCCCGGGCTGCCGGGCTGAAACCGGTGCTGGGCGTGGAAATGGTTGTGGACGGGCATCCGCTTTGGCTCTATGTCGAGAACGCCTCCGGCTACGCAAATCTGTGCCGCATGATTTCCGCTCATACACCGGATGCAAAACCGCAGTGCGCCACACGACAACGCCTCGCCGAATGCGGGACACAGGGTTTAATTGGCGTATCGCGCGACCCGACACTGGCGGCGCTTTTCCCGGGACGGTTTTATCGTGCGCTGACGTGCGATGCGGATTTTCGCGATTACGCTGCGCACAAGGGCTGCCTGCCTGCAGTGCCGGTTGCGCCCGTGCATTATGAGAAACCCGACGACAGGCTGAAATTCAACATACTGCAGAGCATCCGCACCCTCACTTTGCTTCAGCAGCCGCACCCCGAAAAACTGATGTCCGGCAATCACCATTTCGATTTGCCAGCCGGATTTGCCGAGGCCATCGAGCACCAGCCGGAACTGGTCAAACACACCTGGGAAATTGCAGAGCGATGCAATTTTGCCCTGGCACCTGGCAAACCGCAGTTCCCGGACTTTACTCCGCCCGATGGTTCGGCACCGGGGGCTTTCCTGCGCACCCTTGTTTTGCAGGGCCTGAAACAACGATATGGAGAACGGGGCGCAATGACGCGCGAAGGCAGCATGGTTCCCCCGGCCAAACTCCGCCAACAGGCCGAAGAAGAACTAGCCATGATCCACACCGTCGGTTACGAGGAATACTTTCTTGTGGTTTGGGACCTTTTGCAGACATGCCGCGCCCGCGGCATCCAGTGGATCACCCGCGGAAGCGCCGCCGATTCGCTCGTTTGTTATTGTTTGGGCATAAGCAACGTCTGCCCGATCCGATTCGATCTGTATTTCCGCAGATTTCTCAATCCGGACCGCATGGCGCTTAACAAACTGCCGGACATCGACATCGACTTTCCGCACGACCGAAAGGACGATGTGTTGGACATTTTGTTCGCCAAGTACGGCCGGGAACGGTGCGCAGTGGTGGGCGGGTTCTCGACGTTCCATGCCCGGAGCGCATTTGCCGAGGTTGCCAAGGTGCTGGGTGTGGCAGAACGCGATGTGCGCCGGTTTACCGAGCGTTTTCCATGGAGCTTCAGCAGCTTTGGTGATTCACCAACCAATTCCCACATTCAAAATTGGGCCGGGACCATCGAGCATACAACCAGCGTACGCCTGAAAGAATTGTTGCGAACCAACCCAGAATGCGCGGATTTGCCGATCGACGAGGAACCTTACAGCACCGCGCTTGAAATTGCCGAGTTTTTGGAAGGTATCCCCCGCTACCCCAAAATGCATCCCTGCGGCGTTGTGCTCTCCCGCCAGCCCATGCACGAATTAACCCCAACCTTTGTCTCGCAAAAGGGTTATCCCACCACGCACTTCGACATGGACGCAGTGGAAGCGATCGGCCTGGTGAAACTGGATATTTTGGCCCAGGGCGGTCTGGCTGTGATGCGCGATGTGACGTCGGCCCTGCAAACACGAGGGGTCCAGATAGATATCGAAACGTTCACCGTCACCAACGCTTCTGCAAATGCCACGAACGCAAACCCGGACGCAAACCACACCGCCGCGCCAACTGCATCGGAACAGCAGTTCAATGACCCTGCAGTGTGGGACGTGATTTCACGTGGAAACGCGCGCGCTGTCCACCACATCGAATCCCCGGCAATGATATCACTCTGCCGAATGTGCAACGTGCGCGACATCGACACTCTGATCGCCGTGGTGAGCGTCATACGGCCGGGCGCAGCAAACGAAGACAAAAAACGCGAGTTCGCGCGCCGTTGCCAGGGACTGGCCGCGCCGGTCTATGCGCACCCTTCAATCGAACCGTGCCTGCGCAGCACGTTCGGACTCGTCGTGTACGAAGAGCATATTCTGCAAATCTGTGAAGCGTTCGCGGGCCTGTCCGCCGGGCGAGCTGACGTGCTCCGACGCGCACTGGTCAAAAACAAAATGGACGTCGTGGCGGAATTTGCAGATGAGTTCGCCGCCAGCGCTCGGCAGTTGGGAAGGACCGAGTCAGAAATACAGCAGGTGTGGGAACTTTTGATCGGATTCCACGGCTACGCGTTTTGCAAAGCACACAGCACTGCCTATGGCGTCGAGGCATACCAGAGCGCGTGGCTCAAACGGTATTTCCCCGCAGAATACATGGCGGCCGTGTTGACAAACGGAAAAGGGTTTTATCAGCCCCTTGTTTACGTGCTGGAATGTTGGAGGCTTGGCATACCGCTCTTGCCGCCGCGCGTGAACGAGCCTGGACCGGCTTTCACAGTGGTCGATATCGACCACGGTCTTGTGAAAGAACCGCCCAGGAACGGCGAGTCATCGCCCCGTCATCCAAACCCAACAGCCGGTTCGCCTCAGCCGCGGAAACGCGCAATTCGCGTGCCGGTAACCCGCGTTCGTGCATTAACCCAATCAACTCAGGAGCGGCTGCTAGCAGAACGCGCCCACGCACCGTTCCGGTCGATTGCTGATTTCTACCTTCGCGTCAGACCCGACCCGGCAGAAATGGAAGCGCTGATCCGCGTTGGCGCGTTCGATGGCTTTGGCGTCGGTCGATGTGAACAGTTCTGGGAATATCAACGGCTCAAGGCTCGCTGGGGCGAGGGAAACAGCATCGGCCAGGGCTGGTTGATCCCCCCGGACGGCACCTGCCCAGCCACAGGTAACCCAGCCAACAGCCCGGACAATCCCGATGCCGGCCAAAAGGCGTTCCAGGCAAGCGCACCCTTGCACCTGCAAGAGCCCACGCGCATCCAACAGCTCAGATGGGAAGTCGAGTTGCTCGGGTTCCCTGCAAGCGGCCACCCGCTCGATTTGTACCCGGACGTCGCGTGGAACACATACTGCCCAATATCGCGAACAGGCGAGTTCGTCGGCCAGGAAGTCACATTGTGCGGATTGGTGATCGAAGACCGGGTCCATCAACAAACAACCGGTGAACCGATGAAGTTCCTCACCCTGGCAGACCGAACTGGAATCCTCGAAACAGAGCTGTTCGCATCCACGTACAAAACCTATGGATTGGCAACCGTTCGGTACCCCGTGCTTGAAGTAAGCGGGCGCGTCGAAACATTCGAGAACGGGCGCGGCTTTACCTTGCGCGTCCTGCGCGCAGGTCCACCGCGTCTGCGCAGTAAACGACACACAAAATCCGATGGAACATTTCAACCATCGCTTCGCTGTTGAAGTGACAGAAAAACGTGGCGCGGACGAATGACGATGAATGGGCGTCTTGCCCAATCCCGTTGATGCCAAGCCGGGAATCTCACCGCCTGACCAACTAAAGACACCCAAAGCGTCATTCCGGTGAGATTACCTGGTTCGGGCCCAATCATGACAGGGCAGAAAAATCAAGGAACATTGACGACGGTGGCGGAAATACCGTTGGCGGAAATATCGGTGGCAGAAACATCGCTGCCAGAAATATCAATCGCAGAAAAATCAGTGGCAGAAGAATGGGGTTGGCCTGATTCTCGGCATTGAGGCAGGCAGTCACTTGACGCATGAACAATTTTTCTGCCCCGCGTTTTTCCACCTCCGGAGATTTCAAATCAGCTTTATCGCTTGACGCGCCGTCATTCAGGGTCTAGTCTCATTTCGACATTTGGCGAAACAACAATGTGATGCGCGAGTTCATGGCCATAACAAAAGCGCTGTCCGACCCCAACCGGGTACGGATGCTACTTGCGCTGCGCGGACGCGAGTTGTGCGTCTGCCAAATCACCGAATTGTTTGGCTTGGCTCCTTCAACGGTGTCAAAGCACCTGTCCGTCCTGCACAACGCAGGGCTTGTTCGGTCCAGAAAGAACGAGCGATGGGTGTACTACAGGTTGCCGGGTCAAGGTGCACCGGTGATGGCGCGTGAAGCGCTTAATTGGGTGTGCAAGTCCCTGGGCGGAAGTGAAGAGGCCACTGCAGACCAAAAGCGATTGAAACAGATATTGAAGATGGACTTGTCTGAAATCTGTCGTCGGCAATGCCAATAAGTCGAGTGGTGCAGGTGGTACGGGATGCCACGCATTTCCGCTTTATCAGGGAACAGCCGGGTCATGATCTCCAGATCAAGACGGATAAACAGAACGTTGGACAATGCTGTACTATGAATGACGCAAAGAAACAGATCATACGCGATCAGGTCCGCAAAGGTTACGCCCAAATTGCCACAACTGCATCCTCCTGCTGCGGAACCACTGGTTCATCTTGTTGCGGGTCCGTTGCTCCGGACAATCTCGCGCAACAAATCGGCTATTCCACCGAGGACCTCGCCAGCCTCCCGGACGGCGCCAACATGGGATTGTCGTGCGGCAACCCGAATGCCCTTGCAGCCCTGCAGGCGGGAGAGGTCGTGCTCGATCTCGGCAGCGGCGGTGGGTTTGACGTTTTCATCGCCGGGCGCAAGGTCGGCCCCACAGGCCGCGTTATTGGGGTGGACATGACGCCCGAGATGATCTCGAAAGCGCGGCGAAATGCGGAATTGTACCGCCAGCGAACCGGCCTCGACAACGTCGAGTTCAGGCTCGGCGAAATCGAACATCTGCCTGTTGCGGACGCCACTGTTGACGTTGTGATCTCGAATTGTGTCATCAACCTTTCGCCGGACAAACCGCAGGTCTGGCGCGAGATTGCCCGCGTGCTGAAACCGGGAGGTCGTGTGGCGGTGAGCGATCTGGCACTCCTGCAACCACTGCCACCCGCAATCGTCGAAAGCGTCGCGGCAATGGTCGGGTGCATTGCTGGCGCAGCGCTGGTGAGCGAAACCGAGCGAATGGCGCGTGAAGCGGGTCTGGTTGACATCGTGCTCACTCGCCGATCGGACTATGTGGAGAAGATGGCCGATTGGCAGGACCCGTTGTACAAGCAGATCGCGTCGCATCTTCCGCCCGGAACGAAGCCCGGCGATTTCATCACGAGCCTCGAGATTGCCGCGCGCAAGCCCGCTCCAAGCCGTTGTTGTTCAAGAACCACCTGACATCATCACGAATCACGTATCACTCATCACAAACTCATCCATGAACAAACCCATCACCTCAACTCCAACTGTCGCGCCCAAGCGCTTGAACTTTTTCGAGCGCTACCTGTCGCTCTGGGTCTTGATCTGCATGGTCGTGGGGGTGGCGCTGGGCAAACTGCTGCCGGGAACCGTCGCTGCCTTGAGCAGCCTCGAGTTCGGCAAGGGTTCTCAGGTCAACATTCCAATTGCGGTGCTCATTTGGCTGATGATCTACCCGATGATGCTGAAGATCGACTTTGGCTCATTGGTTGGCGTCACCAAACGCCCGAAGGGATTGCTCGTGACACTGTTTGTCAACTGGCTGGTCAAGCCGTTCAGCATGGCGTTTTTTGCGTGGGTATTCCTGCACAACGTGTTTGCCGCATGGATCGATCCGGAAACAGCCCGCAATTACACCGCAGGTCTGATCATCCTTGCTGCTGCCCCCTGCACGGCAATGGTGTTTGTCTGGAGTTATCTCACCGACGGTGACCCGGCCTACACACTGGTTCAAGTGGCTCTCAACGATCTGATCATGCTTTTCGCTTTTGCACCCATCGTGATGTTTCTGTGCGGCGTGGCCAACGTGGTCGTGCCCAGCAAAGTGCTCATCACCTCGGTCGTAGTGTTCATCGTGATCCCGCTCGTGGCGGGTTATCTGACCCGCTCCAGCCTCCTGAAAGCGCGGGGCGCGGAGTGGTTCGAGAAGACCTTCCTGCCGAAGTTCCATCCTGTCACCGTGGTGGCGCTGCTGGCCACCCTCGTGTTGATCTTCGCCTTCCAAGCAGAGAATCTGACCACGAAATGGTTCGCGGTCATTCTGTTGGCCGTGCCGATTCTGGTGCAGGTTTATTTCAATTCGAGCCTGGCCTACGGCTTGATGTGCCTGTTCAAGGTGCCGCACAACGTGGCCTCGCCCGGCGCGCTCATTGGCGCGAGCAACTTCTTCGAGCTGGCGGTTGCTGTGGCAATAACGCTGTTTGGTCCGGGGTCGCCTGCGGCACTGGCATGCGTAGTGGGCGTGCTCGTTGAAGTGCCAGTCATGCTCTCAGTCTGCAAGGTCTGCAACGCCACTCGCAGCCGGTATCAGGCAAGACTGCTGGCCAAACCGTCTTTGGGTTCGTAGTTCAGGCTTTAGCGTGTCCGGTGAGAGCCGCGCTGCACTTCGGGCAAACCAGCTTTGGCCTCGAGCAGCCAGACGGTTTCACCACTTGCACTCATCCGAGCAGAAGTGCAAAATCCCGGCAATGGCGGCCAAGACGTGCTAGGAAATCAAAGACACACTCCGACCACTTTACGTTGAAGACGCCAGCCGGTGGTCGGTCGGCTTCAGCGGCTTCAAAGTAACAACGACTTCGTTGCCTGTTGACGAAATCAATCGTCAGAACAACCTGTCTGCGGTATATTTGCTCGCATGAACGGACCAACTGAAACCGCCTACCGTTACATCACGCGCCAGCCGGGCGTGCGCGGCGGACACCCCATTGTGGCCGGCACGCGCATCGGCGTCCACGATGTGATCGGCCTGCTGCAGACGGGCGAAACGGTGGATAGCATTGTCGCTCGCTGTTTTCCCAACCTCACCCGCGCCCAGGTCTATGAGTGCCTCGCTTATTACGAGGATCATCGAGGCGAAATTGACGTGCTGGTGGCGCGTCAGATGGCCGAGTCCACGTCGTGAAGTTTCTCTTCGACGCGAGCAACTTCTTCGAGCTGGCGGTTGCTGTGGCAATAACGCTCTTTGGTCCGGGGTCGCCTGCGGCACTGGCATGCGTAGTGGGCGTGCGTGGTGGCGTGCTCGGCTCGTTGAAGTGCCAGTCATGCTCTCAGTCTGCAAGGTCTGCAACGCCACTCGCAGCCGGTATCAGGCAAGACTGATGGCCAAACCGTCTTTGGGTTCGTAGTTCAGGCTCTAACCCGGAAATCTCACCGGTCACCCCCTCGGATTCGCCCGTGCCTTTAAGCCGGTGAGATTTCCGGGGCCCGCATATTCCTTGGTTGCTTGAAGACACCCGTTTCGCAGACTGCTCAGGGTATGAAATATGCGGGCTAGCCTGTCCGCTGAGAGCTGCACCGCACTTCGGGCAAACCAGCTTTGGCCTCGAGCAGCCAGACGGTTTCACCACTTGCGCTCATGCGAGCAAAAGTGCAAAATCCGGGCGATGGCAGCCAAGACGTGCCAGGAGATCAAGCACACACTCCGGCGACTTTACGCTGAAGACCCCAGCCCGTGGCTGGCCGGCTCCAGCCTGTTTCGGCGCAAGACAATCACCCTCCGCACTACCAATGGCTAACGAGGCTGATACCTGTCGAAGATTTATTGTGCCGAAACTCTATGCGGCGGGCTGGAACGATGATCAGATCAGTGAGCAACGCACCTTCACAGACGGCCGGATCATGGTCGCCGGCACAAAGGTCTGGCGTCGTCCGCAAAAGCGTGCCGATTATCTACTGCGCTACCGACCGGGTGTGATGCTGGCGGTGATTGAAGCGAAAGCATCTTACAAATCACCCGGCGACGGCCTCCAACAGGCCAAAGACTACGCTGAAACACTCGATCTGAAGTTTGCCTATTCCAGCAACGGCCAGCAGATCATCGGCCGCGGCACCCGGGTGCGCGCCGATTACGGCAAGCTCTGGTTTTCCATCCTCGACTACACCGGCAGCGCCACTCGCCTGTTCGCCGACCCGGACTTTGACGGCGACCCGATTGAAGCGCCCACCGAGACCAAACTCGACGAGCCAATTCCTGAACCGCTATCCGAGCCAATCACCTACCCGCACCCATCCGACCAGCCAGAGGTGATGAAGGAACCAGCCGAGCCAGCGCTCCGCAAGTGCTATGTGGACGGCGGCTCGGTCGAGATCGCCGCCCATGTGGTGTACGAACTGGACGCCTCCGGCAAAAAGCTCCGCGTCGTCAAATTCATCGTCACGGTCGTCAACCCGCGCCTCGGCGAAACCATCCTCGACCCCGCCTGCGGCACCGGCGGATTTCTGGCCGAAGCTTTCGAGCACCTCAAAAAACAATGCAAAACCGCCGAAGACCACCGCCGTCTCCAGCGCGAAACCCTCTTCGGCATCGAAGCCAAACCGTTGCCTTACCTCCTCTGCCAGATGAACCTCCTGCTCCACGGCGTCGAGACACCCAACATTGACCCGCTCAACGCCCTTCGTTTCCCACTGCGCGAGATCGGCGACAAAGACCGCGTGGATGTCATCATGACCAACCCGCCCTTCGGCGGCGAGGAAGAACGCGGCATCCTAACCAACTTCCCCGAAGACAAACAAACCGCCGAAACCGCCCTGCTGTTCCTCCAGCTCATCATGCGCAAACTGCGCCGACCGCCCAAGCCCGGCCGCGCTGCCGTCGTCGTCCCCAACGGCACGCTTTTCGGCGACGGCGTCTGCGCCCGCATCAAAGAAGAACTGCTCAAGGACTTCAACCTCCACACCATCGTCCGCCTGCCCAACGGCGTTTTCTCGCCCTACACGCCCATCCCGACCAACGTCCTATTCTTCGACCGCTCCGGGCCGACCCGCGACGTCTGGTATTACGAGCACCCGCTGCCCGAAGGCCGGAAAAACTACACCAAAACACAGCCGCTCCAGTTCGAGGAATTCAAGCCGCTCATCGAGTGGTGGAAGCACCGGGAGGAGAACGAGCGGGCGTGGAAGGTGCCTGCGTCTGAACTCCTGGCCAACAACTGCAACCTCGACCGCAAAAACCCGCGCGCAAAAGAAGACATCACCCACTTGCCGCCCGAGCAACTCGTCGCCAGCATCCTCGAAAAAGAACAGCGCATCGCCGAAATCATGGGCAACATCCGAAAACTGCTTGGCAACGAAAGATAGGCGCTATGCTCCTGTTCTACATTGACGAATCCGGCAACCGCGACCCGCGCCTGAAGATTCCGCGCGCCGATGGCTCGCTGATAGACGGCGATCCCATCTACGTTTTGACTGCTGTCAGCCTGTTCGAGCACCGCTGGCATGGTTTTGAGAAGACCTTGAACCGTCACAAGAACAGGCTCATCAGCAGCCTTTCGCGGGAGAAACATCTGCGCCTCGATCTGCCCGACGCCGAGTTGAAATCCAACTGGCTTCGCCAGCCCAAGGCCAGAGCTGACCGCCCCTTCCTTGCCAATCTTGCGCCTGACGAACTGGAGCGCCTTGTGGATCTCTTCTACCAGCAACTCGGCTACCACCACATGAACATCTTTGCCGTGGTGGCCGACAAGCGGCATCTCCGAGATTACATGGACGCTCCCAAGCTGCACCGCAAGACTTGGGAATTGCTCCTCGAGTTGGTCGAACAGTTTATGCGCAATGTTCATCCCCGCCATCAGGCAATCATGGTCAATGACGACGTTGGCCGGGAAGCCAACCGCAGTCTGGCCCTCAAGCACGCCTACATCCTCGACCAGGGCACGGCGGAAGGCACATGGTTGCGGCATATCTGCGAGATGCCCATGTTTGTGCGCAGCGAACTGTCCAACGGCGTCCAGCTTGCCGACCTCTGCAGCTACAACATTTACCGTGCTTTCAAAACCGGTGACCTTGCTTACCCATTCTTTGCCCGAATTGTACCCCACATCTGGTCGCGGTCCAATGCGGCCACCAAGCCCTTCAGCGGCATCCGCGTTTTCCCGGAAAACAGCCCGATGCAAAGCCTGGTGGATGCCTTCGAAAAACAACGAGCCGGAGTTCTCGCGAACTCCGGCTCCGAAATGGTGTCCGGCGGGGCGAACCCTATCGAGCCGACCAGCGGCACCGGACAGAAAACTGACTAATGCTCATGCAGACCCCAGGTTCGAGGATTCCACCCATTCGGGCTGCCACCGTTGCCGGTGGCCTCTACAAACCCTGCGCTGGTCTGCGTGCACAATGTGCCAACGTAACCTGAGCATGTCAACACCCTTCCCAAACAAATCTCCCGCCGCCAATCCCTGGCCCAAAGTCCGCTTGGCCGAGGTGCTCACGCGTGTGGAACGCCCGGAAACCCCGGTACCGGGCAAGACTTACCGGCAAATTGGGGTCAGACTGTGGGGTGAAGGCGCATACGAACGCGAGCCGATTGATGGGGGAGAGACAAAATATGCGCAGCTTTTCCGAGCCCAGGACGGGGATGTTATTGTAAACAAAATTTGGGCGAGAAACGGCAGCGTTGCTGTTGTCCCCGAATCTCTTGCTGGATGCTTCGGATCTGGCGAGTTTCCGATGTTTGAGCCAAATCGCGATCGCCTTGACCCGCGCTGGATGGGTTGGCTAACAAAGACGCGCGAATTCTGGGAGCAATGCGACGAAAAATCGAGAGGCACCAGCGGGAAGAATCGAATCAAGCCGGACCAATTCCTTCAGATCGAAATCCCTCTGCCGCCGTTGGCGGAGCAGCGGCGGATTGTGGCGCGGATTGACGCGCTGGCCGCCCAAATCGCCCAAGCCCAATCCCTCCGCCATCAAGCTACCCAAGAGGTCGAAGCGCTACTTGTTTCCACCGCTGAGAAACTGTTTGAGCCAAAGCAGGGTTGGGATATCAAACGGGTCGCCGATTTCTGTGAACCGCCTCAGTATGGTTACACCGCATCAGCGACACACGAGCCGGTTGGTCCTCGGCTTTTGCGCATCACAGACATCCAAGATGGCTGTGTAAACTGGGATCAAGTGCCTTATTGCCTTTGTCCCGAACCGGAGAAATATCTGCTCAAATGCAACGACCTCGTTTTCGCCCGGACCGGCGCTACAACTGGCAAAAGCTACGTCATTCGCGAATGCCCAAAAGCAGTTTTTGCTTCCTACTTGATTCGCCTTCGTGTTCGCGAGTCGGTCCTCGTTGACTATCTCTATCGCTATTTCCAAAGCCCCGGATATTGGGATCAAATCGCAGACGAAAAGAAAGGAACGGGACAACCAAATCTGAACGGCTCGAAACTAGCGAAGCTGAGAGTGCCTGTCCCCCCTATCTCCGAACAGCGGCGGATTGTGGCGGAGTTGGATGCGTTGCAGGCGGAGGTGGAGCGGCTGAAGCGGCTGCAAGCCGAGACCGCCGCCGAGCTCGACGCCCTCCTGCCTTCCATTCTCGACCGCGCCTTCAAAGGAGAACTTTGAGCCCGGAAGCTGCAGGAACAGCATGGCAAAACGCCCGAGGCTCGCCGCTTGAAACACCATCCCGCAAACCCTGTTCATCCTGTCCAATCCCGGCGAGACTGTGGCCTAATTGGACAGGCGATGTAACCGTCCGAACCTGCCACGTCCACCGAGACGGCAACGACATTTGCTGCGAGATAGACGGCAGCCAAACGCGTCGAACCGTTCCGGTTTCGTGCTGGCATTGGCGGTGCAGAAGTGAAGAATTCGGTGCGACATCCGTAACCTGAAACCCGAATGAAAACCGAAGACCGAAAGCAGAAAGACTCGCATCCGCTGGTGCTGATCCTTTGCACCGGCAACTCCTGCCGCAGCCAAATGGCAGAAGCCATCCTGCGAAAGGCCGCCGGCGACCTGTTGGATGTGCACAGTGCCGGGTCAAAGCCCGCAGGCTACGTCCATCCAATGGCCATCAAAGCAATGGCCGAAATCGGCATCGATATCTCATCTCACCGCTCGAAACACCTGAATGAGTTCCTCGGGCGCCCGGTGGAAACCGTGATCACCGTATGTGCCGGCGCCGACGCCGCGTGCCCCGTGTTTCCCGGTCAGGTGAATCGTCATCATTGGCCCTTTGAGGACCCGGCAACCGCAACCGGCACCGAGACCGAACAAATGGAAGCTTTCAGGCGAGTGCGCAATGACATCCGCCGTGTGTTTGAGGCTTACGCCGCCGGGCGCCGCGACCAGGCAAGCCCACATGCTTGACCCGGAAACCTCATCGGACTGAACTTTCGGGTGCGTTTGGCCGGTGAGCTGATGAGTCTTGCGGGTTAGACTGAGACTCGATCTTCCCCACCAACCGCAGCAAACCGTCAAGAATCGTCAGCGGATGCGGTGGACAACCCGGAATGAACAGATCGACGGGAAGCAAACCGCTGACGCCGTTGTGCGTTTCAGCGTGATTAACGTACGGCCCGCCTGAAATTGCACATGCACCGCAGGCTATGACCAGCTTCGGTGGCGGAATGGCCTCGTAGGTCTTCTGCAGCGCGAGTCTCATGTTCTCGGTTACCGGACCGGTAATCAACAGGCCATCGGCATGTCTGGGCGAAGCAACAAACTGAATCCCAAACCGCCCCAGATCGAACACAATCGTGCTTAGCACGTTCACATCGGCTTCGCAGGCGTTGCATCCGCCAGCGCTCACTTGCCGAAGCCTGAGAGACCGGCCATACAACCTCCGCATGTTTTCCTCCAGGGCAGCGGCCAATACAGGCAAACCCTCCTCCAAGACCAGGTCCTCGCGTTTCCTTGCAGCCATTCGATAGTCCTTTGTGAAAGATATCGCGTTCGAAGGACATTGTCGGGCGCAGTCACCACAAAACAAACACCGACCAAGGTCAATGCGAACCCGACTCTGCTTAACGCCTATGGCCCCTGTCGGACAGGCAGTTGAACAATTCTCGCAGCCAGCCCGGCATTTTGCCCTGTCCACCAGCGGAACCCCACGGAACCGATCCGGGAGATTCACGTGCGCGTCGGGAAACTTGATCGTGCGATAACCCTGTGCGAACCTTGCGATGACAGCCTTCAGCATACGTTTCTCCTACAGATCGAAGCCGCAATAGGAAAGGTTGAAGCTTTTGTTGCAGAGCGGGAAGTCTGAGATTTGCTGGTTGCGCATCGCCATTGCAAGACCAGTCCAGTTGTGGAATGACGGGTCCACAATTTTGTACCGCGCGAACCGGCCCGTGCCATCGGTGATCGCAACATGGCAAATCTCACCGCGCCATCCCTCAACCAGAGTCACGGCAACCGAATTCGGCGCCAACCCGCCGCATCTGGCGCTAACCGGTCCGGATGGCAAAGAAGCAAGCTGCTCACGAATAAAAGTGGCCGACCGCTGAATCTCCAGCCATCGTACAAGGCTCCTTGCAAAAACATCACCCGTCTCCGCAGTCGAAACCGGAATGTGAGCGAACCTGTAAATGCCCGAGGGAAAATCATGGCGCACGTCGCGGTTTAAACCGCAGGCGCGCGCCGCCACACCCACAAGGCCGAGTGCCTCAGCGATTTCCGGCGGCACATGGCCTGTGTTCTCGAAGCGGGCTCGAACAGACGATGTGTTCCACAACAGGTCTGTCGCTTGCTCAACATCCCTGAGCGTCAAATCCAATCGCCGCCGTAACTCCGCAACAAGCGCATCGTCCACGTCAAATGCAACTCCACCCGGCTGCAGCAATCCGCGACCAAACCGGCTCCCGCAAAGCAGGGCGGTCATGTTCAAGAAATCACCCCGCAGCCGGCCACAGTAACTCGCAGTGGGCAGGTACCCAACATCTCCCGCCAGCGCGCCGAGGTCGCCGGTGTGATTTGCCAGTCGTTCCAATTCAAGTGCGATGCCTCGCAACGCATGTGCACGAGCCGGCACGCGGCAATCCGCCAGCGCTTCTACAGCCTCACAATATGCGAGCGTATGACCAACCGTGGTGTCCCCAGCCAGAGTTTGGAAATAGTGAATCGTGCGTTTGTCCGGTCCCCCAACCAATGCCGGTTCAACCCCCCGATGCTGATAGCCGAGGGCGATTTCCAAATGCAAAACTTGTTCGCCGTGACACTGAAATCGGAAATGGCCGGGTTCAATTATTCCCGCATGCACCGGTCCTACAGCCACTTCGTGCACCTCCTCGCCTTCAACGCGAAAAAAATCACAGCCGCCCGGAGCAATCTCAGCTCTCGAAGTTCTGCCCCACGCGTCCCGTCCAGGCACATGGCTCATGTGAAAACGCACCGGCTTCAACCACGGATGGCCCTCCGGCACCACACCCCACTGTTCCGCAATCTCGCGCTCGAACATGTGAGCCTGCGTGCAAGCCGGAGTGATTGCCGGATAGGTTGCCTGAAAAAGGCCCGTGCCAAGGATGTGCAATGCGCCCACGGCCTCGTGAGCCAGAACAGCAAACAGTCGCAAAACCTCAGCCGGCTCGGAATCGATCCCTGACACAGCCGATCGTGGCATCCCAAACAACGCAACCAAACGATGCCCCGCCCTCACAGACTCGGTAACAACTCTGCTGAATTCATCGAACCGGACAGTTGGTATCCCGGAAAGGCCCGTTTTCTGTCCGTTCTTCACATGGAAATCATCAAGTAAACTCATCTTGCTATCGAAAACATCGAATCCGCCTGCACCGCACCAGCCTGCTTGATGACGTCAGCAGCAGCCGCCAACGCATGCTTGAAAGAAGCCGGCATCCACAACCCCAGCACAAGCAGCGCCGCCAAAGGCAAAAAAACAATCGCCGCTTCCGCACGCCTTGCCGGCAACGCAAGCCGCGCGTCGCCGGGATCGCCCCATGCCAGTGGCATGGCATGACCAAGCGCCCCAACAAACACAATCCCACACCCGACAAGAAATAGCGCGGCGACCACCATTGCCTGATTGTCTGCGGCAGCTTTGAGAATCTGGAATTCGCTCATGAAAATCGCGAAAGGCGCAATTCCAATCAGAACCAGAATGCTGCAAAAGAGCCCGCCCCCCCATACAATTGAAAGTCGCATGGAACCACTCAGCCGGCTCATGTTGTGCGTGCCACAAGCCTGTCCAAGCCTGCCTGCAGTGAAAAATGCCACTGTCTTGCACAGCGAATGGTTCAGAGTGTGAAACAGGGCGGCAAATGTACCAAGCCCGCCCAGACCTAGCCCCAGCGTTATTATTCCCATGTGTTCGACGCTGTGGTATGCCAGCAGCCGCTTCAAATCATGCTGCGAAAGAATGAAAACCGCCGCCACGAGAATCGACACAATACCAAGCAGGATCAACAGGCTCGAACTCCAGCCTTTCAAACCGGGGACCGATTCAACCACCGGTACGTATCGCATCACACAGTACAACGCCGCGTTCAACATGAACCCGGAAAAAATGGCCGACACAGGCGTTGGCGCCTGACTGTGAGCGTCTGGAAGCCAGTTGTGCATTGGAGCCAGACCAGCTTTTGTGCCGTACCCAACAAGCAGAAAGACAAATCCAGCCTTCACAAACGCAGGGTCCAATACCGAAGCATTCCGACACAGTTCCGTCCAAAACAGAATGTGCTCGGATTCGATTCCCATCGAGCGCGCCCCTGCTGCCACAAGCAGCGTACCCATGAACGCAAAAGCCACGCCCACCGAACAGATCAGTATGTATTTCCACATCGCCTCGAGCGACTCCCGCGTAACATGCACGGATATCAGCGGCGCCGTCAGCAGCGTCGTCGCTTCTATGCCAACCCACATGATTCCGAGGTTGTTCGATACGAACACAAGTGTCATCGCCCCAAGCGCCCCACACCACAAACCAGCAAACATCCTCGCCCGATTCGCCACAAGCTTGCCCGCGTCAATTTCACGACCAAAATAGAACAACGCGTACACTGAGCTCAGAAAGTAAACAACCAACATCACCACAAGGTTGTATGCGCCAAGCGCGTCCAACCGCAGCCACTCCGCCCCCGCCGTCGCCGCCCCGGAACTGAATACACGCTTCGCAATCGCCAGCCCCAAACACAACTCAATTCCCACCCCCACAAGAGCAATCCGCAATGCCACCCTCGCGGACTTTTGCAACACCGCCAAACACGCCGCCGCCACCGGCACAATCAGCAACAGCCAAATCACCAGATACGAATTCATCGCTTCTCAACCTCTCAGCACATCCAGTTTGTCCGTTTCCATGTGATCGAACTCGCGGTTGATGTGGTACACCGCAATCCCCATGACGAACACGGCCACAAATATGTCCAGCAGCAAACCCAATTCGACCAACAACGGAATCCCGGGAATCGCTCCTATCCCAAAAATGTATATCCCGTTCTCCATGACAAGAAAACCAAGAACCTGATGTATCGCGCGCTTCCGTGCCACGATCAAAAACAACCCGGTCAGAATCGAAAACATCGCCACCGCCACAACCCAGGACAAATCGGTCGTTCCGCCAATAACGAGTCTGTCCCCAAGCCAAACCGCGCCCCCCAACATAAACCCACCAATCAATAACGACCCGGTGTAGCCAATGAACGGTTCAACCTCGCGAGTCACGTGCGCCTCACGCAACGCCCAAAACAGTAGCCGCGGAAAAACGAATCCTTTCAACACCATGCTCCCAACCGCCAGCACTACTACATGCAAGGTCGTAAGCCGCCCGCCTGTTGCCAACGGCAGCAAACCAAGAAGCAGTCCTTGCAATCCCACAGTGCGAATGCACGCGCCCAACCGGCTCGCACCCAACAGGCGCAAATTTGTCAATACAACGACAGTTAGTATAAGCTCGACACTCATGGTTTCTCGACTGGTCCGGTGACTGAGAACCGCAAAATCCAATCGCTCGTTAGTCCCATTCTCGCCTTTCTGCTCCGGCCGGGAAAACACCCGCGGGTCTCACGTCCTCCTCAACTCAGCGTTATCATCAAGGCAACGGCCGATAACGCCGCGCCACCCACCAAAAGTTGTGGAACCCGCAGCAACCTCAGCCGCGCCATTACAGATTCGATAATCCCCACCACCATCGCCAAAACGAACATGCACAACACGCCCGACAACGTCCCGCACCACGGCCCGAAATGCCCCGGCACAATCAGCCCAGAAATCAAAGCTGACATCGCCCACAGCTTCACAGCCCCGCCATACAGAATAAATCCAAAGTCCGGCCCCCCGTGGTCCAACACCATCACTTCGTGTATCATCGTCAGTTCAAGGTGCGTGTTCGGGTCGTCCACGGGAATCCGCGAATTCTCAGCCAGCAGAACCACAACCAACGTCCCAATGACCAACAGCAGGAGCGCCGGCGACGTTCGCCAAACTTCCACGTCAATCCCGGCATAAATCCCGGACAGCGACAGGCTTTCGGTCCGTCTGACCAGCGCAGCCAGAGCCAGAAACATTGCCGGCTCCGCCAAAGCTGAAAAAGTCACCTCGCGGCTCGCGCCCATGCCTTCAAAACTCGACCCCGTGTCCAGCGCACCCAACACCGTCAAGAAGCGCATCAGCCCAAAGCAATAGGCGAACAAGACAAGGTCGCCATCAAACCTGATCAAACCCGGTGCTCCGCCGAATGGAACAAGTGCCGCTGCCACAATCGCCGCCGCAAGACCCACAGCCGGCCCGGCACGAAACAACCAACCAGTCGTGCGGCTGTACACCGCACCCTTCCGCGCTAGCTTGGCCAAATCGTAATAGAGCTGAAACAGAGGCTGACCGCGGCGCCCCGCAAACCACGCCTTGGTTCGGTTGATCAAACCGATCAACAACGGCGCAAAAACAACCGCCAGGAAGAAGTTTATCAACGATTGCATTGAAATGGTCGTGTTCATGTTAGTGTCCGCGCGCGAACCTCTGCAGTTCGCCCGCTTGTTAGCGCGTTTTCCAGACCAACAGCGTCACCAGCGCAATTGCCACATACAGAATGTAAACCTGAAGCCGCCCTTGCTGGAGCCAAAGCAACCTCGAAAACAAAGCCCCAACCCCGGAAAAAATAGGCCGAAACAAAAATTCCCCCGCCACGTCAGGCGTGTGAGTCTCAAGTTCCGAGTGGCCGGGAAATACGTCATCGATCGCCACGGCCTTCCGAGCCGTCCGCAGCACCGGCGAAAATAGCGCTGTCAAAGGTTGTGCGAAGGACGACGCCGTATATTGCATGCGCGCGGTCGGCCGAACATACCCGCAATCCCACGTCACTGCCGTCGAAACACTGCGATGCCTCAGCAAACGCCACCGAACCAGCGCAAATCCCGCCCCAAGCATAATCAGAACAACCCCGCAGCCGGCAACCAACGTCAGCGGCCGCATCGACGTCGCCAATTGACCTGCCACGCTCGACAATGGAAGCCCGCTGACGCATTCAACCGCAGGAGCCAGAACAGACACCACCCATGGCCCAAACAAACCGATCAATGCACATCCAATCGCCAGAAAAAGCATCGGCACACGCATCAATCCAACACATTCATGCGCATGTGCCGCTTGCTCGCTGCGGGGCTCCCCTTGAAACACAATCCCAAACGCCTTCGCGAAACACGCAGCAGCCAGCCCCCCAATCAGTGCCAGACCAACCACCACAGCAAGCATCGGCGCCGCAACCAGGGCGGCCATCGATTTCGCCCCGTTAAACGCACCAAGGTAAATCAAAAGCTCGCTCACAAACCCGTTCAACGGAGGCAACCCACAAATCGCCGCAGCTCCGACAAAAAACGCAAGGCCTGTCCATGGCATGCTCTTGATCAGGCCACCCAGCCGCTCGATGTTCCTTGTGCCCGTTTCGTGCAGCACCGCTCCCGCCGCAAGAAACAGCAGCCCCTTGAAAATGGCATGGTTGATGACGTGAAGGAACGCCCCAGAAAAACCGAGCACCACCAGCGCAGGCAAATCAAAGCTCATTCCGATCAAACCCACCCCAATCCCCGTCCCGATAATCCCTATGTTCTCAACGCTATGGTAAGCAAGCAGCCGTTTGAGGTCATGCTGCGCCAAAGCAAACAACACTCCAAAAACACCCGATGTCAGCCCAATCGCCACCATCAGATACCCCCACCACCATACAGGCCTTTCAGCCCATGTCAGCACACGCACCAATCCGTAAATGCCAGTCTTGATCATCACCCCCGACATGAGAGCCGACACATGGCTCGGCGCAGCCGGATGCGCTTCCGGTAGCCACACATGCACCGGCATGAAACCCGCCTTCGTCCCAAACCCAACCAAAGCAAGAATAAACAACACACTCCCCATGTTCCCACTCAGCAGTTTCAACTCACCAAAACGGTCAAAATCAAAACATCCCGCTGCGCGCCCCAACAGAGCAAACATCACAAGCAAAAACGCCGTTCCCAAATGCGTCGCAACAAGATACGTCCATGCCGCCTCTCGCACCTCGGCACGCTCATTCTCAAACGCAACCAGAAAAAACGAGGCCAGCGACATCGTCTCCCACGCAATCAGGAACAGCACCGCATCCCGCGCCACCAGCACCATCACCATGCTGGCCGCCAGCAAATTGAAGAAAAACCAACTGACACCCAGCGGCTTCCGGCCACCATATGGCGCGAGATACTCGATGCCATACACCGCCGACAAACCGGACATGCCGAAAACCGCCAGCAGAAAAACAGCTGATAGTGCGTCCACCGAAACGTGTAACTCGCCGAGAGGCAACGCCCACGCCAAACGCAGCGATTCCACACCGCCACTCGACAGAATTCTGGCCGAGCTGACCACACCTAACACCGCGGCTGCCACCACGCCCCCGGCGCCAACGTATGACGCCCATAACCGGCGGCCCCGTATCAGCAACGCCAAAAAGCCACTCGCCAAAAGAATGATGATCCCAGTCAGAATGCCTAACATTTGAATACTCACTTTGATGTGTCAGGAGCGGGACTGCAGACCGGCGTCAATACGCTTCGCCTCAGCCATTATCTCCTCCCGTGAACTCTGCCCGCAAATAGCGTCCTTAAAGCCCCTATCCCGTAGTGCAAAAGCCAGCCTCGACAGCAAATGCAAATGCCCGCGCACGGTCGGACTGATAAGCGAAAAAAGCGCGCGCACCGGTTGCCCGTCAATCGCGCCGAAATCAACCGGCTTCTCCAGAAAACAGAGAGTGATCATCGGCCGCGGTACATGAAGCACAATCGGATTCCGCACGTGCGGAATCGCTATGCCGTCGCCAATCCCCGTCGAGCCGAGATTCTCACGTGCCAATAGGACTTGAAACAAAAACTCGCGGTCAACTTCCTCGGGCAAGCGCATGCTCTCAACAACTTGGCGTAACACAGACTCCCGATCCACCCCGCCAACCCGATAATGAATCCCCCCTGCTTGCAACGCTTCAGCAAGCCCCGGCAAAGGCACCCCCAAGCTTTCCTGTTCGTTGAATATCTCAGCAGAGACCTTGATCCGACGCGCACTTGCCCATTCAAGCAGCTCGGCTCGATTGAACCGGTACTGCTGATTAATCCGATAAGCCGGCAGATTACCTTGTTCGACCCAACGGTAAACTGTCTTCTCAGACACAGACAACAGTTTTGCTACATCACGGACACAGAGTTCCATTTGTTCTCACCGCGTGACAGATATTCTTTGAATGTGCACGACGCGAGAAGGATGTTCACCGCTATAGATTATTGTCAAGCTTTCGATCTCAGCGCGTAAGCCATTCGCTCACCTCACCGCGATCACGCTTTGCCTCTCTTGATCTCGCAAGGCCCTGAGATTGTGTGGCTAAAGGCCGAATTCTGAAGCTCTGGCCGCTGATTCCAATGGTTTCACACGCGCTGCCGCGGATGCAGTGGGCATTGGTAGGCGCGAAGCGCTTGGAGTGCGGCAGCTTGCTGCCGCTTTGTCTTCATGCCCAAACAACGTGTCTGTCCCCATATCGGCATACGTGGGGTTCCCACAGACTTCGGCAACCTCGGATTGTAAAACGGGATAGCATAAGGGCTATGTCCGAATCCGCCCGGCAAAACCCAAACAACGTGCCTGTCACCCTATTTGCGTTCTCGTTGGATGTGCGCCAGTGGCAGGCGGCTTGTACTGGAGTAATCCGTTGGCCGAAGCGTTCGGCTGCCAATGGAGGAAGTGGCCCCGGAGCAGGACCGTTCTAGCGACGCAGGCAATGGGCCGTGAGCGTTGACGACCAGTTGGGCACTACGGCACCGCACGCATGGCTGGTCTGGGGTGTGGCCTCGGCAGAAACATGCGCGCCAAAATTTCTCGGAGAAAAAGCCAGGTCAGATCTCCCGGCGGGGTGCGCCCTGTTTCAACAATTCGCGTTGCCACGGCAGCAACATTGGCGCATTTGCCTCCCAGTCCTGGGCAAGGGCTATGAGCGTTGCCCGGCTGGCAATGAGGGCGGGGTCCAGCTTGAGCTTTTCCGCGTGCCGATCGCGTATGCTTCGGAGCCTGGCAAGCCGCACCTTCTCGGCGGGTGTTTGTCGGCGGCCCAGATTCACAATTGGCTGTGGAAGCTGGCTGTCCGGGATTGACATTGCTTTGTTGACCGCGGCAAGGAGGGCGGCCCGACGCCGCGGTGAGAATCTTGCAGGAATGAGTTGGTCAAGCGCGAGGTGTGCCGCAGCGGACTCTGCTATTGATATGAGGGTGTCATGTCGAAGCACGAAGAACGGCGGCCGGTTTGCGGAGCGGGCCTCATGTTCACGCCATTCCCACACTGCGCGCAAGACTGCCAGAGCCCGCGGACCAAGACGCGTTGACCCTTTGATCCGCCACGGTTCGTCGTCGGTGTGAGCCTGTGGACGGCTGCAATCGCGCACAAGCTGATCGCAGAGCTGAGCGTGCCAGTCGATTCTTCCTTTTGCTTCGAGTTGACGGCGCAACAGGTCGGCGAGCGGCTGCAGGTACTTTGTATCGGAAATTGCGTAAGCGATCATTCTGCGGGTGAGCGGTCGCATCGCCCAGTTGGCCTTTTGTGGCGCTTTGTCCATGTGCACGCCGAAGAACTTCGCCACAAGATCGGACAAGCTGAACTTCGGGATGCCCAGCAATCTTGCGGCGAACATGGTGTCAAACACCCGTTTGGGCACAAACTCGTAAGTCATGTAGAGCATCCGAAGATCGTAATCTGCTCCGTGCATGATGATTTCCCTGTCTTTGAGGGCCGACCAGAGCGTTGACAGATCGAGGCCAGCCAGAGGATCAACCAGCACATCTTCTCCCGGTATGCTGAATTGGATCAAACAGAGCTTTTGTGGGTATGCGTGCAGGCTGTCGGCTTCGGTGTCCATGGAAACCCACGGCGCAGCTCGCAATCGGAAAACAAGAGCAGCAAGTTCTTTCGCGTTGTCGATCAAAGCCACTGCCGATGAGCTTGCCTAATATGCGTTGTTGAGAAAAGGTAAAAAGTCTGGACAACATGTCTCACAGGCCTTATACATGGGCTTGAAATGCACGTTCGGCCGGCAAATCGGATCGGTTTGATCGTTGCTCCCCGACAAGGCGGGGGGGCTGCTCGAGTCAACCTCGCCTCTGGCCGAGTTCAACCCAAAGCCAACTAATAGAAAGACACCATATGAACAGAGATACAAAATCCCGCTGTTTGGCCACGTCCGCAATCCTTGCGGTTGCTTTCGTTGCTGGAAGCAACGCCATCGGCGTGGGCGCAGACTATCAATCCACTGTTCTCGCCAATAACCCACTTTATTATTGGCGACTGAACGAGACCACCCAGCCGCCGGCGGCTGATGTCGCCCACAACTTGGGAACACTTGGCAACGCGGCCGACGGTTTTTATTCGCCCGACGCCACACACGAGTACTTTGGCGCTTTGGCTGGCAGCCCGGATACAGCGGCAGCGTTTCAATCGGGCGCGCGGGTGAGCGTGCCATACAATCCCGCTTTGAACCCGAACAGCCCGTTCACAGTTGAATGCTGGGCATACAAGTTCGAAGGTTCAGGATATCCGCTGGGTGTGTTTTCATCGATTCAATACATCGGCGGCGCTGAACGCCGCGGCTGGCTCATATACGCAATGGCAGTTCAGGGTTGGCGACGGGAGCGGTTACGTGGCAACTGCCGCTGGCGGCACAGCCAACGTTGGCGAATGGTATCATCTTGTTGGTGTCTATGACGGCGCCAATGCCATCCTGTACGTCAACGGTGTCGAGGTGGCAAAGGTGGCAATATCACGCCCGTTTGTTCCCAATCCGATGCTTCCTACTGAAATTGGGACAGCCAGTGCTTTCGGTCGGCACTTCTCTGGCGTAGTCGATGAAGCTGCGATTTATCCAGCGGTTTTGTCTCCCGCTGAGATTCTCGCTCATTATCAGAACGGCATAAACCCATCACCGGCCACACCTTACAATCAGCTCGTCTTGGCGCAGAACCCGCTCGGTTATTGGCGGCTGAATGAGCCGGCTTCACCGCCTCCCGGCAGTTTGCCTGCCGCTGCAAATCTTGGCAGTGCCGGAGCAGCGGGCAACGGCTCATATAATCCCGGGATGCAAGCCGGTGCACCTGGAGCCACGTTTACTGGATTTGGGGCGGACAACAAAGCCGCTGCGTTCAATGGCATCATTGGGCACGTGTCAACGCCGGCTCAGCTCAACGACATGGCCCAATTCACAGTAATGGGGTGGATCAAACGCGGCACGGCACACAGCACGCGTGGCGGGTATTTCGGCCAAAACGATTTGCTCGAAATCGGTGATGCGGATGGAGCGCAAAACATCGAGGTTTGGGTTAACGCTTACGGAACCAACATGAAAATCCCTTACCCGTTCAGGGATGACGAGTGGGGTTTTCTGGCAATTGTTGGTGATGGCACCAAGACTGTCATGTACGCAAACGGCGAAGTCGTTGCCACCCTCGCGGGCAATGCACCCACCTACGGGCTCAGCTCCTACTACTTCAACATCGGCGGCGGCGGAATATTCAATGCCACAGGCGATGTTTTCCTCGGCAGTATTGACGAGGTGGCTGTTTTCGACAGGGCGCTGACCGAGCAACAGATCAAAGAGATTTTCAATTCCGCCGGCATACCGCCATTCATCCTCCAGCAGCCTGCAGCTCCTGCGGGGACTATCTATCAAGGCAATCCTGTCACACTCAAGGTCACTGCGGCGGGCACCGCTCCGTTGTCTTACCAATGGCGAAAGAACGGCGCCGATTTGCCCGGCAAGACCTCGGCTGAACTGGTGTTCACACAAATCATGGCTGCAGACGCCGGCACTTACGATGTTGTCGTCAGCAACGCTTACGGCTCCGTCACAAGCGATCCCGTGACCATCACAGTTCAGACCGACACCGTTGCGCCTGTGTTGATGTACGCGACCGGCAATGCAACGTTCAACGGAGTGCGCGTCTGGTTCTCTGAGCCGGTTGATCCGGTAACAGCCCAAGACAAGGCAAATTATCAGCTCTCTGGCGGGCTGACGGTCTTGTCAGCCACACTCCACGCCCCGGCGGGAAGCCCCGGCGACAACATTGTCGATTTGGTTACCTCGGCTCAGACTCCGGGCACAATGTACACACTCACGGTTAACAACGTAAAAGATCAAGCTTTCCCGGCCAACACAATCGCCCCTAACAGCAGCGTCGAGTTCAGCAGTTGGGTGTTGGTCCGCGGCATGCTCAAGTTCGAAACGTGGAGCGGCCTTTCAACTACAGACAATTCACTGGCCAACACGTTGTTGAAAGACCCGCGGTTCCCGAATTCGCCGACCTTCGTCAGCGTGACTCCGAGCTTCTCGAGCCGGCCGGTGTACCCGGATGATTCGCACGAAGGTTACGGCGGCAAAATGTCCGGTTACATTTTACCGACTGAAACCGGGGATTACAGGTTCTTCCTCTACAGCGATGATTCGTCGCGGTTGTACCTGAGCACTGACAGCGATCCCAAGAACGCCGTATTGATCGCTGAGGAAACCGATTGTTGCGACGTGTATCAGGAACCCGGCATTGCCAATGACGACGGTGTCACCTATCCAACAAGCGAGCCTGTCCATCTCGAAGCAGGCAAACGCTATTACGTCGAAGCAATCTGGAAGGAAGGAACCGGCGGCGATTATTGTCATGTCGCATGGCGCAACGAAAACGATTATACACCCGCCAATGAGTTGTCTCCAATCCCGAGCGATTACCTCGGCATGATTGTTGATCCGAACGTTGAACTGAAGTTCACCAAACAACCGACTGATCAAGTGGCCGTGTTGCCATCACCGGGCGTCGAATTCTTCGCGCGCGATTTCAACGCAAACGACGGAGGGTTCACGGTCGAAAACACAGACCCTGCACCGCCCGGCCCGTTCTTCTATGACAGCGTGAACGGCCAATGGACTGCCGATGGCGCCGAATCCGGCTGCACTGGTCCGTATAACTCGCGCCTCAGCAGCCCGGCCATCACATTGCCAAACGCTGGCATGGTGACTCTTACTTTCAGTCACCGATATTCGTTCGAGACACCGCTGTGGGACTGCGGAATCGTCCGGATCAGTGTCAATGGCGGCGAATTCACTTACGTGCCCGCTGATAATTTCATGCTCAACGGCTACGCCGAAGGCGCGATTATCGGCAACGGCATCGCCATAGGACTGAGAGGCTTCAACGGGGATTCCCCGGGTTATGCTGACGGTGAGTTCATCACCAGCAAAGCCATGCTGGGAACATTCAACAAGAACGACAAACTCGTTGTTCAATTCGTCGGTGCATGGGACGATTGCACAACCGCTTCTGTCCCCGGCTGGGTGATCGACAGCGTGAGCCTCCAGATTGTGCCCATGATCATCCAAGACTTCAGCAAGGACAACGGCGGTTTCACGGTCGAGAATACCACGCCCGCACCTCCGGGGCCATGGGTGTACAACGCAACAGCCGGACAATGGGCCGCTGACGGCGGCGAGGACGCCTGCACCGGTCCTTACAACTCGAAACTGACAAGCCCGGCTTACGTCGTCCCTGTAAGCGACGAAGTCACCCTGAGCTTCACACACAGGTACTCGTTCGAGAGCGACCTGTGGGATGGCGGCCAGGTGCGAATCAGTGTCAACGGCGGTCCGTTCACGCCGGTGTCGCCTGATAACTTCACAGCCAACGGTTACGCCGAAGGGCTCATCCAGGGCAGCGGTATCCTGAACGGTCAACGCGCGTTCAACGGCGATTCACCCGGATACGCATCCGGGCAGTTCATCACCAGCTCGGTAATCCTTGGCAAGTTCAATCAGAACGACACCATCGCAATCCAGTTCGTGGGCGCATGGGACGATTGTTCGACCGGCAGCAAGCCAGGCTGGGTCATCAAGAGCCTCCAGTTGGCGTTTGGCAAGGCTGCGCAGGCCGTTACGTTCACCTCAGAGGCGACAGCGACTCTGCGCGGTGAACCTCAAGCTGTATCTTATCAATGGCAGCGAAACGATGGCGCCGGCTGGGCAGACATTCCTTTCGCCGACGATCCATCGTATCGGTTCTTCCCGAAACCCGAAGACTTCGACGCCAAGTTCCGCGTCGTGGCTTACGTTCCAGGGAAGAGCATCACAAGCAACGAGGTTAAACTCCTGACCGAGCAGGTCGAGCAGCCGACCATCTCGATCGCGAAATCGAATCAGGGGGTTGTCATCACGTTCACTGGAACGCTGCAATCCTCGACCTCAGTAGCCGGTGGTTACACTGATGTGCCGGGTGCCACAAGCCCGTACGTGGTGAGTAATCCAACTGGCACAGTGTTCTTCCGGAGCGTTGTCAAATAACGCCGCACGGAACCGCTCGGGAGAATAAGGCTCTCGGGCGACAAGCTCATCGCGAGACCGGGAAGTGCTACTTCCCGGTCTCTTTTTTTGGGGATGTCCCCTGCGACTCCGTCGCAACGAAGAGCGCGCTGATCCCAATCGTTTCTCCCCCGCTGCCGCGGATGCAGTAGCCGTTGGTAGGCGCGAAGCGCTTGGAGTGCGGCAGCTTGCTGCCGCTTTGTTTTCATGCCCAAACAACGTGTCTGTCCCCCTGTAGCGTTTTGGGAACACGGCCGTCCTCGGCCGCATCAACCCGACGACCGATCGTACGATCCGTTTCGATCACGCAAATCGTACGGCCGAACATTCACAGGCTGGGTGCGGCCAAGAATGGCCGCGCTCCTGCCAACGCGGCGGAAAAGCAACGGCGCCGGGAGCGCGGCCGTCCTCGGCCGCATCAACCCTACGACCAATCTTACGACCCGCTTCGATCACGCAAATCGTACGACCGAACATTCACCGGCTGGGTGCGGCGAAGAATCGCCGCGCTCCTGCCTGCCGGTCGGCAGGGAAAAACCGCTCGCACGGGTCTGTAGAGGAGCCGGTGGGACACCACCGGCTCTATCCGGGTTCGGTGCGCCAAGGACGGCTTGCCTTACCGTACATGAAGCGTTGCATGAGGTGAGGCGGGCGGTCCGCGCACGCCGAGAATTGCCCAAAGACATCTTGCTTTCGGCTGTCGGTGCTTTGCACGGAAACACTGGACTCAGAGTGCAATCTGGATTCCAATCTGCCCAGGTGAAAAAATCCTGCCAAATGTCAGAGAAGGAAATCGCAGCGGCACTGCAAGCGGCTGTGAAGGCTGCATGCGCTGCGGGCAGCCGCATGCGCAACAACCTCAATCGCACCAAGCAAGCTAACAAAATCTCACACCACGACGTTAAACTCGCGCTCGATGTCGAGTGCCAGGACGTTATCACTCGCCAACTGAGACGGGCGTTTCCGTCAATCCCGGTTGTGGGCGAGGAGGGTGTCAGCGGCCGGTTGGATTCGGGCTTCCGCTGGGTAATCGACCCGATAGACGGCACTGTGAACTTTTTCCACGGCATTCCCCATGCAGCAGTGTCGATTGCACTGCAGGTGCGTTGCGCGTCCAACAATAGAAAGAAGGCCGACCACGTTGCCGGAGAGATCTCCATCCAGGCAGACAAAGCCTGCAAGGTGGGTTACAAAACCGTTGTTGGCGCAGTTTGCGATCCGTTTCTGGACGAACTTTGGACCGCTGTCGATGGGCAACCAACGCGGTTGAACGGGAAAAAGGTTTGCGTAAGTGCACACAACCGGCTCGCAGACGCAATGATGTCCATGGGGTTTGGGAAACAGCCTTCACTGTTGGAGGCCGCGCTTCCCGTGTTCGGCGAACTGTCATTCAAGGCACGAAAAGTGAGGATTACAGGGTCTGCTGCGCTGGCGCTTGCGTATGTGGCATGCGGCAGGTTCGACGCGCACATTGGCGCTGGAATCAGATTGTGGGACGTTGCAGCGGGCAGTCTGCTGGTTGAATGTGCAGGCGGTAAGGTTCAGATGAACTGTCTGACGCCGGGCTGCGGGGGCACGATCATCGCCGTGAATGGTCGTCTTGAGGCTCCTGTCTTGCGGTTGGCGGCAGGGCTGATGTGAACGGGGCCAGATGCTTTGCCAGCTCTTTTGCTACTGCGGCTGATCCACGCGCGTTCAGGTGAGTCTCGTAAAGGCCGTTGTAAGTCAGCTCCCCACTTTCGGTTGTTTCCTTGATCAGTGCTGGGGTCAAGTCGATGAACCTTACCCCGTTTGTAGCGCATAGCTCCGCAACGAAATCCGGCAGGTCAGACGGTGTCCAATCGCGGATTACCGGAATGACCCTTTCGGTGAATTCGAGCTGCCCGTATAAGACGCGTTCTTTTACAGGCATGTAAGCCAGCCATGTTGTGAGGCCACGATTTCTGCCGAACTCCGCGTAATTGCTCATGAACTTTGCGAGGCTGGCCGCCACGTGACCTGGAAGATTCTTTCGCCCCGGCGGTGCAGAAAACAGGCTGACCGGAATCCGGTTTGTGTCCGAGACGAAGAATGCGTCCGGGGTAGCATCACAGCGTGAGGCAGTCTCATTTTCTCCAAGAAATCTGTCGCATATAGCTCTCAAGAACGAAGTTTGCGGCTTGAGGCTTCTGTCAACTCTTCGCCCGATAGCCTTGTAAACGGCGAGATTGGACTCCTCGGCTTCCACGTCTTCGAGGTCGTTTGCTTCGCAGAACACGATAATGGTGTGCCGCGTAGAGCGAGCGATGCCATACTGTTCGAGCAAATGAAGTTGGTTCAGCGGGCCGGTGGCGCTAACCCCGAGGTTCAACACCCTCGCTTTCAGAATGCGCCCCATGACGGACGTGAACAACTGATCGTAAGGCAGATAACCGAGCTCGGTGAAAGAGTCTCCAGCCACCGCAATTTCCCAGTCCTGCAGTTTCTCTTCATTGCGGAAGCCCAGTTCATCGTAGTGCACCGTCACCACGGGCTCTTCCTTGTAAGGATCCTCTGGATAACCCATCTCTCGAAGGGCCGTTCGGATTGCCTGGCCCGTCCATGTTTCGGGTCCCGGGCGCCGAAAAAACACAGGACCTGTGGCAACGATGGGCAAGCGGTAGTAAGGCGGGAGGCGACGGAGGTTCGCCTCAGTGTGTTTGAAATCAATCTCCAATGCGCGCCCAACAGTCTCGAGGCAAGCTGCACCGCTTATCAAGCCGATCAGCACCAAACACAGCATGGGCGAGAACCGTCTTGCCCACTGAGTCTCGGCCAGTGCACCGAGCAGGAAAACAATTATACCGAGTGCAACCAAAGCGGGTTTCAGCACCTCGCCATAGGGCTGAAGATAGGGCAAAACGCCAGCGATCATCGCAGTCGCAATGACAAGCACCCCTGTCATCAAGTGCAGAACGCGGTAAACACGTGTGTTGGGGGCAGACATTGCTACTGCATGTTGGGTTTTTGGTGACACTGATGTGCGACGCGACGCTTCATGCGCAGCGCGGCACAGCCGCAACCGAGCGCTCCGCCAAACGCAACTGCGTTGGTTCCAGGGGCACCTACCTGTCGTGCCCCGCTGGCCGGGACAACTTCATCGCCCTCGGGGTGGGACAATAAGTTGGGATGGGCCAATGAATCTCTGCAAGACAAATGCCTTGGACAATCACAAAGTTTGGCGTCCCTGTGCCAGTTCTTGGACATAAGCAGTGCAAAGAGGGTATCACGGCACCAAAGGGTTTTGAACCAATCTCTGCCCCGAAAATCTCGGCGGAATAATCGTTCCTGTGTAACTAATCGGGCGGCCAGTGACATTTCCGTGTCAGTTTCGCGATGGCAGGACAACAGGCGCTGCAAGGTTCGGCGGCGGCGCCGGTATTGTCGCGGACTTGGGCAGAAAACCCTCGATGACATCGCCTTTTCTGGCCGGTATTTCGAAACACGCGCCAATCTTCTTGACGTCTTTTCTGTTCCACCTCGGTTCAACGCACGAAAAGTTGTCCAGTATCCGCATGGGACCGTCGGAACCAGCGACGATCTGAAACCAGGTTGTGGCATTATTTTCGCGGCGAGCGGAAACGAGATGACCGCCTTCGGCACGGAGGTTCGTGAAGGACGCATCATGCCATCGCCACGGCGTCGAAGGGAACAACCGTATGATCCCTGGAGCGTTGCTGCCGGGGTTGGGCGCCCAACTCTGCAAGAGCATTTCATGAACCGCGGCCATTGCGAGAAAATTGCCTTCGAGGGTAAAAGGACGATACGTGAACGAGCTGAAGCCGGATTTGGTTTGGTCGCCGTTTGCGTGAAAACCGTTTCGGAGCACGAAAGCGCGAGTGAAGATGTCAAGGTGCCTTACAGCGGATTCTGCGTCGCCGACCCGCGCCCGGAGGGCGGACATCCATGAGAAGCTATATCCGCACCACGCGCTGGTTCCGAGAGCGTCCCATTGTTTGAGGGAAGCGTTGATGATGCGGCGGTCCATTTCCGGACCATCGATGGTGATCAGGTTAAACGGATAAATGCCGATTATGTTTGAGAGGTGCCGGTGGCTGGCCGGCAACGGCGTGTTTGGAGCTACCAACAACACACCGTCAGCGTCGGTATGGAACTCCCCAAGCTGTCTTGCGGCAGTCACCCATTTGACCGAGTCCGATGTGTTTCCACTGGCTGCGGCCATTTCTGTGAGCGCGAGGAAAAGCATTTTAATGCACATCAGGTCGTAGTTGCTGTTGGGCGTGACGAACGCACGGCGGGTATTGTCAAAGATCTCAGGCGAACTCGAGAGCGGCAGTTTCAAGATGCCATTGGCGTCGGGTTTGAGAAGGTGAAGAATGCACTCCCCGATTTCGCTGCACCACGGATAAGCGCGTTGTTTTAGGAACTCGTTGTCTTGTGTGTAGCGCCAATGCAGATAGAACAGGTGCGCGTTCCATGCGCCCATGGTTGGCGAGAGGCTGTACTGGCCCCAACCGCCAAGTGCCTGGCCCTTGAGGGACATCACACCCGGCACTGCGGCTCCGGGCGCGTCGTAGAAATCGCGGGCGAACCTACGAAACGTCGGCAGCAACTCCCATAGCATGTCAAGGAATGTCGCGCCTTCATCGAAATGGCCTGCCGGTTGATATCCCATGTAGGTCATCTGAGTGTTGAGGTCGTTGTGATAATCACCTTTCCACGGCGGAAGCGACCCGTCATCAGCCGTCCAAACTCCCTGCAACGGCATTGGTGGGGCGCCGCGTCGTGAGGCTGCTCCGTAAAAATAGCGCACAAGGTAGTAATGCTGAAGAATGTGGTGTTCGGGAATGTCAATAGACGACCTTGCCCAGAACCGCTCCCACCATTTGGCATGCAATTCCTGCAATTTGTCGTAGCCGACGTTCAGAGCGCGCTCGACCCGCTTTTCTGCAATGAGACGAGGATTTGGCCCCTCATTGCTTGTTGCAATGGTTATGGCCAGTTGGGTTTCATTGTGAGCCCGTTTCCACGCCGCCCACACTGCGTAGGACAAACCATCCGCGCATTCCTGCTCGAACCAACAACAGTTCTCGCTTCTGCCCGTCACTGGCGGAGGATATCCGAGTTTCCCAAGTGAATCGGGGTGCTTGAGACGAAAACCGACAGGCGCTTGACCTGGGATTCGAGCAATTGCCACGGGTTCTGTGATATCGCCCGCGTTGACAAAAACGCGTAGTGCCTCGCCGTTGGCAAATCTCGCCAGACCTTCTGCGACAGCGAGATTCAATTGGAACGACTCGACGCGGGTGCCGTTGGCCAGTTCGATTTCGAGGCGGACTGCCGGGAGCTTCGTTGGCGGACCGTTGTAGTCGTAGTTCGAGTCAAACACAGCGTTGAACTCCTTCATGTTGTTATCGGCCACCATTCGCTGCATCGAAGCCCAATTGAACCTGTCCTGCACTGCGAGGTGCGCCTTTGAAGGGCGTTCATCCCACAGATCGCCCCGGTCGAGCGACAGCCGAATCATGTTGTTTTCACCCCACAACAGCACTCCGATTACGCCGTTTCCGAGTGGGATCGCCTCGTCCCAGGTCGTGATCGGCGCGGTTATGGCCAGGTTCAGCGATGCATCTGGTAAACGCGCCTCAATCGCCGCCTGAACAGCACAACCGAGAAGCGCAGTGAGCATTCCGCGATGCACGACAGTTTTTGCGAATTTCATGGCAAGGACTTCCATTCAAGCTGCAACGCGACAGAGCGCCAGCCGCGCCTTTCATGGATTCGCGGAGCAGGCTTTCGCCGGAAACAGAGCCGCTTTCAAAACTCGGCGTTCCCCGGCGTTCGCGCAAATGGGATCACATCTCGAATGTTCGGAACGCCCGTCAAAAACATCAGAAGGCGCTCGAACCCGACGCCGAACCCGGCATGAGGCACAGACCCAAACCGCCGGAGGTCAACGTACCACCAGTAATCCTCTGGCCGAAGCTTGTGGAACCGCATGTTCTCGAGCAGCACATCCAGTCGCTCTTCACGCTGTGAGCCGCCAATGACTTCGCCAATGCCAGGCACAAGCACATCCATCGCACGCACGGTCTTGGCATCGTCGTTCAACCGCATGTAAAATGGCTTTATCTCACGCGGGTAGTTGAAAACGGTTACCGGGCACTTGAAGTGTTCTTCGGTGAGAAACCGTTCATGTTCGGACTGCAGGTTCAGCCCGTAACTGACAGGGTACTCGAAGGTTCGACCGGATTTTGAGAGGATCTCGACTGCTTCCACGTACTCGATCCGCTGGAAAGGGCGTTCCACGACAAACTGGAGCCGCTTGATCACTTCCCGGTCAACAAACTTGGCGAAAAGAGCAAGGTCTTCCTCGCAATGTTCGAGCATGTACCTTGCCATGGACCTTATGAACTCTTCGCCAAGGTCCATGTCACCCGCAAGATCGCAGAATGCCATCTCCGGCTCGATCATCCAAAACTCGGCTGCGTGCCTTGCCGTGTTCGAGTTCTCGGCGCGAAAGGTTGGACCGAACGTGTAAACCCTGGACATTGCGCACGCAAAGGTTTCGGCTTCTAGTTGGCCGCTGACGGTGAGGTACGTGCGTTTTCCGAAAAAGTCCTTTCCCACATCCTGGTCAATGTCGCCTTTCAATGTTGTCACGCGAAACATCTCGCCCGCGCCCTCGCAATCGCTCGCAGTAATGATCGGCGTGTGAACATACACGAAATCGCGTTCCTGGTAGAACTGGTGGACTGCCCATGCCAGGCGGCTGCGCGTGCGGAACACGGCACCAAACAGGTTCGACCGCGGCCGCAAATGCGCAATCGTCCGAAGAAACTCCGGTGTATGCCCTTTCTTCTGGAGGGGATATGTGGCATCCGCAGGGCCTACAAGCTCGATCTTTGTGGCTTTCAACTCCCACTTTTGACCAGTGCCCGGCGATGGAACTAGGTTTCCTTCCACGATTGCGGATGAGCCGGTTGTAAAGCGGGATACCGGGTCGGCCCCGGGCACGCCGGCATCGACGACGATTTGAAGGTTTGCAAGGCACGAACCGTCATTTAGTTCAATGAAAGAAAAACCCTTTGAATCGCGCCGGGTTCGCACCCAGCCCTTGACGGTCAGGCCTTCGATCGGATTCGTGGCTGACAAAACATGCTTGATCAGTTTGTGCATTGGACAAGTTTGCGCGCCGCATTCTCAACAAACATCGCCCAGACAACAAGCCTGAAGGTTGCGTCACTGAAATTCAGAAACCGTTTGACTTAAAACGCAGCATGTAAATAATTCGCCCTGAAATTCCGACCGATGGCCAAGCTTGTCATCCTCACAGAGGGATTCGCCGGCACCAGCTACGAGCTGAAGACCGACAGAACAACTGTCGGCAGACACGACGACAACGCGTTTGTCATTCCCGAACCTTCGGTCTCAGGCCACCACTGCGAAATCCTCCGTAAAGGAAATGAGATCGTCGTCCGTGATCTGAATTCGACCAACGGCACTTACATCAATTCCCAGCCGGTCACCGAGAGCGTGCTCAAGCCAGGCCAAATACTGCGCTTGGGCCAGGTTGAACTCAGACTCGAGGATGGAACCGCTCCTCCGCCAAAGAAACCGCTCGATCACACCGCCGCAATCGGCGCAGGCGTCAAACTGACCGAACTCGAACAGAAAAGCGGCCGGCCTGTTGTCCCGCCCTTTGCAAAGAAAAGCGACAAGGCAAACCGGATTTTCCTATATGTCGGGATGGCTCTGGGCCTGTTGATCCTCGGGTTGATCGGTTACTCGGTGTTCAAGCTCACTTTTTGAGTCCGCCTCTGCTGCAAGGTGTTAGCCACCGCGCCACTTCAACAGCCGCGTATGTTATGATTATGTCAGCGCCCGCGCGGCGCAGCGCCGTCAGCGTTTCCATAATCACCGCTTTTTCATCCAGCCAACCATTTGCTGCCGCAGCTTTGATCATCGAGTATTCACCGCTCACAGAATACGCCGCTGTCGGATAACCAAACTCGCTTTTCACCCTGTACAGCACGTCAAGGTACGCAAGCGCCGGCTTGACCATCACAATGTCTGCGCCCTCGGCAATGTCCATGGCTACCTCGCGCAACGCCTCTTCGACGTTTGGCGGGGCCATCTGGTGCGTCCGCCTGTCGCCAAATTTCGGTGCCGATTCGGCTGCCTGACGGAATGGTCCATAGAACGCCGAGGCGTACTTGGCAGCGTAAGATAGAATCGGGATTTGCTGATGTCCGGCCTTGTCCAAGGCCGCCCTGATGGCTGCTACGCGGCCGTCCATCATGTCACTGGGAGCGACAATGTCCGCGCCAGCGTCTGCGTGGCTCACAGCGGTTTGAGCCAACAGCTTGAGTGTGGGATCGTTCAATATAGCGTGGCCGCCTCGATGTCTTCCCACAACACCACAATGCCCATGGCTGGTGTACTCACACAGGCAAACGTCTGTAATCACAACAAGCTCCGGCAGCTCCTTCTTCAGCAATCGCACAGCCTCCTGAACAACACCGCGCGGGGAATACGCTTCAGACCCGCGCGCGTCTTTCTTCTCCGGGATTCCGAACAGCAACACTGCCGGTACCCCGGCAGCAAAAGCGTCTGCGGCGTCGCGCACAAGCTCGTCCGCGGACAGCTGGTAAACACCCGGCATCGAAGCCACCGGCCGACGCTCCTTGCGCCCGGGTCTGACAAACAGTGGCAGGACAAGTTGATCTGCGCTTAACCGCGTTTCGGCGAACATGCGCCGCAAGGCAGGCAGCTCACGCAACCGCCGCCCACGATATATCGGAAACAAAGCCATGTTACCCGTTTTCATGCGGGCATTCTCTGTTATGGCGCCCATCCTGCAAGCAGCTTCTTTGGTATTGAGTGCAGAGACGAATCACGGCAATCATCGCCACAAACAACTGTCTTTGAGTCGCCATGCCTACTACTGATCAGCCTCCGCGCAAGGGCCACGGGTGTTGGTTCTACGGGTGTTTAAGTTTCGCAGTCGTCCTCCTCATGGCCGTTCTGGTGGTGGTTTTGGGGACCCGCTATTACGTTCGGCGAACCATAATCAGGTATTCTGACACTGCACCCATGTCCCTCCCGAAAGTCGAAGCTTCAGCGTCAGAAATCAAAAACGTCCAGGAAAGGTTGGAAGAGTTCAGAAAAGCGATCGAAAGCGGGCGCCGGGCTGATGAACTCGAACTCGATGATAAGGCCATAAACCTGCTAATAGCCAACTCACCTGAACTTCAGCAGCTCGCCGACAAGGTCCACGTCGCAATCGAAGGCGACCAAATCAAAGCGCAGATCAGTTGGCCCCTGGACCGTTTTCCGCTCATCTCAATGCCGGGCCGGTACCTGAACGGCTCAGCCGCCCTGAAAGTCTCCTTGAAAAACGGATCGCCAACGGTCGTCCTCGATTCGGTCGAGCTCAAAGGGGAAAAGCTTCCAGAAAACATCATGTCTGCCTTGCGTGGACAGAACCTTGCCCGCGATCTTTCAAACAGCCCTCAAACAGCCAACATTCTGCGCCGACTCGAGAGCATCGAGGTCAACGACGGCAAGATAATAATCCGCGCCGCTAACCCGGAAGCCGAGCGGTGATCGCCCTTGGAACCGCGTCGTGCAACGTTCAGAGGTATTACTGCTCGATGAATGCTGGTTTCAAAGCCGCCCAAAGGCGGGACTCTGCCAGCCGCAGGCGTGGCATCACCCGAGGTGCAGAGCAACCCATCGCCATTAGAGTTCCGCGTTTACGCGGAAAACTGAAAGCTTTTTGGTCTTGATTGTGGTATCCCAGCGATTTGCACCTGCGCCAAGGGACGACCAGCGCCGATCCGAGCCAACAACGTGTCTGTCCCCATATCGCGTCATGAAAAGCCCAGTGAGAGGGGCGTGCTTAAAAGGCACAAAACTCTCAAACGGAACTCTGTGGGTAACCAATCCCACCCGG
>JAAYVR010000265.1 GCA_012517065.1 Verrucomicrobiota bacterium
ACAACTACGCAAAACTCGCTTCCGGCTGGTGGTTAGCCTTTACCGGGTGGGATTGGTTACCCACAGAGTTCCGTTTGAGAGTTTTGTGCCTTTTAAGCACGCCCCTCTCACTGGGCTTTTCATGACGCGATATGGGGACAGACACGTTGTTCGCACTCAAAAACAAAGCGGCAGCAAGCTGCCGCACTCCAAACGCTTCGCGCCTACCAACGCCAACTGCATCCGCGGCTGTTCGAGTCCCGCCTTTATGCGGCTTTGAAACGAGCATTCATCGAGTAGTAATACCGTTGAACGTTGTACGTTGCGCGTTCTCGAACAGTTAGTCGTCGGGAAACGTGCATGATGCGGGCTTTCAGCCCTTATTCATGCTGAGCTCGCGCCTGTCACCTGGGCCGCTGGCCCAGGCTGGTATGGGGCCGGGCCTTCGGCCCTCGAGTACTGGTCTACGAGCACCAACGGTCTGGAACACAGTCAGGGGCGTTCATCGCTGAAACAATCAACTACGCTGCCATGCTGAACGCGGTTGTGTTGGTCGGTCATCGAAGCGCCAATGGCGCGGTCCATGCCAGCGTGGGGTGAGGCCCCACGACAAGGGCCATCCCGACATCAGCTTCCACAATTGAAGGGCTGAAAGCCCGCACTATCAGAGCAACGTTTTCACGCCCGCGGCCGTTGGAGTCCCGCCTTTAGGTGAAACAGTTACATGTGGTTGGGAGCCAGTCTGGTAGCGGCGCGGCCGGTCAACGGATCGCATTCATGCAGTCACAGGCTGGTGCTTTTTGACGAATTCGGGGTCGAGCTCGACGCCCGAGCCGGGTCCGGTAGGAACTTTGATCTTTCCGCCGACCACCTTCAATGGGGAAGTCTTGCATTCGAAACGAACCTGGGTGTCGAACCCCTTGAACTCGTGATAAGCGCCGGCGTTGGGCAGCACTGAGACAAGGTGAAGGTTGTACAGGAACCCGAGCCCCCCGCCGGACATGTGCGGCACGATGGTCTTGCCAAACGCGGCTGCCATGCGTCCCACCTTGACACACCGGATCAGCCCCCCGAAGTGGTAACTGTCCGGTTGCACAATCTCGATGCCGTCGTTGGCGATGAGCCAGCGGAAGTTCACGAAGCCGTGATCCTGCTCGCCATTGGCGATCGGAATCGTCAGGGCATCAGCCACACGTTTGATGGCTTCGAAGTCGTCGTACATCACCGGCTCTTCGAAATAGCCGTAGCTGTTCTCCCATCGCAGCAGCTCCGAGCTCTGTATGATCACGGGGCTGGTGAACAGTCCCTTCTTGAGCACCGGCTGGCGAAGGATTTCAAGGAGCCTGGCGTGTCTGGCTTCCGCGTCCGGCTGGCGGGCACGTGTCGTGGCCTGCGCTCCGTGCCCGGAGAAGTTCGAAATGGACGTGGCTAAACCGACGGTGCCTGCCGTCGAGAGAAAGTTGCGTCGAGTGGTCCTCATACATCCAGATTCACGATGTAGTTGTCATGGTCGAGCACGACGAGGTCGGCCGTGGCGGCGATCCGGTGGATTCTCCTGGCAGAAAGCTCGAAGTCCACACAAGCAGCCTCAATGTGCTTTTTCCTGGCGCGTGACAATCGGCACATAGCCGGCTTCCAAACCCGAAGGCGGTTTCACCAGCAAAGCAGGGTCGAGGGATACCAGCTTCCCACGCGTCGGCGGCGCCATGTAATCGCGGTCAATCGACCACGCAGCGTGGAGTTTTTCCACAAAGGCTTGCAACTTTGCCTTCTTTTCATCGCTCCAGTTGTATTGTTGGAACGACGGCTGGTCCACAAAGCGATACCAGAAGTAAGTGACCACCGAACCATCCACAAGCTTGACCTTGAATGGGCCGCGGACCGGACCTGGCCGAGCCCAAGCACCGCTGTTCGGTGAAGTGTAGGTTGGACCCGGCTCTGCCAACTCAAACGCCTGCGAGTGCAGTCCGGTTTCCGCCGGGACGTCCGCGGCCGCCACGGCGACACGCTCCTCGCCAACCTGTTTGAAATACTGTGGGAACAAACCAGCCGGGCTAATGTCGTTGGTGAACCATTGCAAACCCCACACGTTACCGTCGAAGACCCGCGTGTCGAACACGTGCTCGACGCCGACAATCTTCTTGCCAGCCTGATCGTACCGCGTCGTGTGTGTGTTGAGCCGGGGCTTGAACGCGCCCTTCTCATCGAAACGCCCGGTGCACGGCGGGCCGCCTTCACGCCATGCTTTGAAAGCATCGTAGAGCGCGCCTTTCGAGTAGTAGGTCACGTCCTGAACGAGGTAGGCGCGGCCGCGCTCGTCCACCGGCCACTGCAACTTCGGCAGTTTCGAATAGACGGTTCCCTTGGCGTCTTTCGCGTCAAACCGTGGCACGGTATTGATCTCCATGGCACCGCCACCCATGATACCCGGCCGCGCATCCAAACCGCGGCCATGGAGGAAAGGTTGATCAAACAGTTTGCCGATCTTGCTCCACGTCTCAGGAATGTAGTAGGCAATTGGACCTTTGAAGTTGGCCGCACTGAGGAAACACGTCCAGCTCTGGTCACCCGTGGGTGGATCGTCGGTGGTTGGATCGGTGAATGGCAATGCCATCCAAGTATAGCCAAGGAATTCGCCGTTTGGATTGCCTTGGAACGGAAGGCCGTCCGGCGGAATAAGCAGACGATTGCTGAGCTGGGCAATGCCGAGACGATCATCCGGCAACGCTTCGTTGCTGTAGAAGAACGACCAGCCGGGCGACCCAATCTCGTAGTCATAACACTGAGGCGTGGCGTTCATGCTGAATTTGGGCGGGCCGTAGCGGAAATGATTGCCTGCCCAGTACCCCAAACCACCCTCGATGGTTTGAAAAACACTGCTCCATGTGGGACCGCGCTCCTTCCACTGGCGAGCCAACGTCCCTTCCGGACACAGAGGCATGTTCCTATTGTCCGAGTTGTCCGGCTGAATCCACGAACTGGGAAGGCCAATCTGAAAGTTGGCCAGTGGTTGATCCACCAGCGGCCACACAGCAGCGTAAAACCCCATGCCAGCGGTGTAACCACCCTCAGACGGCAACTTTTCATGACCGAACCCGATGTACCCGTGCAAGCCTTGAGAATAGGCCGTGACGGTGCCTGCTTTCTCCGCAGCAGTTGCAGAAGAGAAACCAATCGTAGTTGCGGCAAACAGACAACAAAGGTTTCCAAGTGTGGCAGCGTTCACGTTTGTTCCTTTCTTTGCTCTCGAATGTTTTGCTTTCGCTCACGAGGTATGGCCGACAATCGAAGACCGAGCCAAGCCAGCCTGCGAATCGGGCAACAATTCGGTTTCATTCGTTTTTCAATCCAATGGGAGCCGAACCGATCCGCCATGCTTGTATATTTGCGCCGCCGACGCGTGTGAACTTTTCAATTGCTCCCACGTTTCCTTCAACCACCCAGTAACGCACATCGCCGACACCGAGGTTCTCGGGGTCATGAATAATGCAAGCGGTGGCCTGCCATTCGTTTTGGCTGTCGGTCTGTCCTTTCCCGGCAATTTCAATGTCCAGTTGTTCGATGGAAAAACCGTGTTTACCGATCACGACGATCGGCTGTGTACAACGCTGTGCGCCGACGCGACCAAAGCGCGAAGCATGATGCGCAAATGCAAATTTCAAGCCGTTGACGTTCGAAGCCAGATTGATGTTGTCACCGTCGGTGTGCTCGTTCACAAGAATGCCAGTGTCATATCCGGTTACGATGACGTTGCGCAGGATTGTCAGTGCAGCGTTGTTGCAGGCCGGCGTGATCAGACCGACGGTGCCGCAGGTCGGTTTTGACGCCTGCACATTGTAAACGCCGGTGTTGATGAAAACGTTCTCGAGCCTGCATTGCATGGCGTAGTTCAGGTCAATGCCACCAATGCCAGGGTTGTCATAGGTGCGAACATCCAAGTTCCTGAGAACAACGTAAACTGCCGAGAACCCCCCGTAAAGCGTCTCGGGCGAACGAGCAGCCGAAATCACCGCCGATCCCGTCGGAGAAAGACACTTCACTATCGTGCCGTGGTTCTGCTGCGGGAATGATCCGATCGTGCCAAACACAGGCGCTGGTTCGATTTCGCCAACAATCTCCACCGTGATCCAGCTCGGCGTCGGTTTGCCAACCGGAGGGATCGTGATGCGGCCCCGATAGACACCCGCGGGGAGATACATCCGGCCACCCCCGGCTGCAATGAGAGCATTCAAACAATCCGTAAACGCTGCAGTGTTGTCCGTTTTGTCGTCACCCACCGCCCCATAATCGCGGACGTTGAATACGCCCGCGTGGACTTGATCGACCGCCATCAGCAACACCAGCAACGCAGTGAGGAATATTAGAGGAAATTTCATTCTTTGGTTCATGACAACAATCTCTTTAGCCCGCACCTTTCGCAGCACGGCGTGGCCGACAGCCATCATCAGGAAGACGTGGCAGCCGGGTCACTGCCCACAGTCCGCAAGTAAATTTTGGTGCCGGCGAAGCGGCGCCCTCGATTCCATCACAAACTGTCACGGTTGTTTGCAGCATTAGTGATTTGGAGCAATGCTTCGGCAAAAGCTTTCCCGATCAGGGCAAACGTCTTCGCGCACCCCAGATAATGGTAACCGGCGTTAGATGCGCCGCGTTTCCAAAGCGCGGCTTCGGCGGGCGAGATGAGGTCCGCCTCGAACTTCTGCACATACTCACGCTTCTGTTCCTCAGTCATCTTGCCGTCGGCGTTTGGGTAATCCTTGTGTTTCGACTCTAGAAAGTAATGCATTTGCCTGACTCTCTCGTGTTTCTTGTCAATGGCCGCCAGTTCCTCGGACCAAAACGGCGCGGTTTCCACGGCAACCACATTCCCTTTGAACTCCGGCAACGCCGCCGGCGCGGCCATTGCTTTTCGAAACTCCAAGATATCTGGTTCCGCCTTTGCGCCACCAACACCCATCACACCGATGACGAACGGCATCTTCGGCGCGCCCAAATCGCGCCGTACATCGCGGATGAAGTGCGCCAGCAGCTCGCTGTAAAGATCAAAGCGGCCCGGCTTGCCGCGATCCGGGTACGTGTGGCTGTCCACCATGTCGTTCCAGCCTTGAAACCAGACGAAGCCCGCCAGTTCATAGCCTTGCGCCGGGTCGTAGTCCGGCACCACGCGTTTTGGATCAGCAAGCACCTTTTTCACGTGCTCGATCATGAGCCGGTAATAGTGGCCGGTCTCACGCTTCTTCTCAGCAAGCCACTGGTTCATGTCCTTCGGAACACCGTGACCCGGCGGGCCGTAATAGAGCTTCTTTTGGTAGTCGTTGAGCTGATACGGTCCCGCGCTGGGCGGGCGGAAATCTGTGTGAAGACTTTTGCCGCCCCATGCCGCCTTGATGATGAGCACGGGCTCAGTGAACACGGAGTCCATTTTCAACCCGAATGTGAACTCCGGTCCGATTTTGTTGCCTGGTTTGGTGCGATCCAAACCCCACATTGAACCGTAACCGGCTGTCAGCTTGCCGCTGAGTTCAAAGTTTTCATCGCCAGCGCCAGTCAGATACGAAATCCACGTGTGGTCGCACACAGCCGGTTTGCCGTCGCGCCCGCGCATCATATTCAACAGCGGCGCAGTTACCGGGTCGTCCCCGATGTAATCGAACGTCTCGACATTCGCGGGCCCTTCCATGTTCGACTGGCCGACGAGAATGAACACTTTGAGAGGTTTTCCTTTTGCTGCTCCGGTAACGGCCCTTTCACCCGCCAAGCAAACCATCAGCGATAACGAGACAAGAACTACTGCCATCCAGGCCCATCGCATATTCAGGCGCATATTTGTCACGGCATTGGTGTACGACATTCCACCTTGGAAAGCCAGTCAAACCACTACGCGCGCAGACTTCAGCATTGGCAAAGCGTCTGCCCTGACCCCATTCTTCTAACTCACCCACTTATCTGCCGATCATTTCCGGGCGGTCGTTTGGCTGCCAGCACGCCAACTGAGAAGCAACCTCGTCATCGAACCGCAACGTCGGGTTCGGTGTCTGCTCTCGAGCAGGCCAGATTCAATGCCTGGACGTTAATTCGCCATGCGCGGTGGTACGCTCCTCCTGTGACAGCATATCAATTCTTGCCCCGAGTGCTTTCTTCGGAGATATTAACCGCCGAAAAACTCGCGGCTGCCACAACCATGAAACCAGCAACGCCTCTGAAAATCGCTCTGCCGTTCGTGTTATTCTGCGCCATTGTGCTCACGACGTGGTTTTTCAGCCGTCAGCCGACCGCGTTGGTGGCCGCAGCCCTCGGCCTTATCGTGGGTGCGTTCTGGACGTTTGGAGCTTTTCGGGCCCGCAGGGAAATTGAACGGTTGAGCAAGTACGCTGAACCGCATCGCCCCGCACCGAACCACGGCCTCATAATCAGCAGAGCAAAGCGCAGTCTTTTTTCTCCTCGCGGGTATTTGATGGGAACCGAGAACGCATTCTACTGGGTAACCAGCCACCGATCCTACAATCCCGGTGACCAGTTGGCATTAAATGACGCTGACACGCTGACATTGATCGCTGAATACGAAGGACTCAAGTTTGACTGCCTCGCTCGAGTGTTCGGCGGACTCCGACTTACCTTGCATCCTGTCGGCGCTCGGCCGTCTCGTTTCTTGCTTCTGGACCCCGAAGGCCTCCCAAACCTTCTTTCACTGTTATCCGGTCGCACTGAACAAACAGCCTCCCCTCGACCTTGCAAGGCTCAGTCCAACCCGGAAACCTTACCGGAATGACAGTCTGGCTGTCGTTGGCAGGCCCGCCCGTGAAAGTCTCGGGCTGAGCATTCCCACAAAGGCCAATCAGTAACTGATTGCGGCACTGCTCTTGAGAAGCAGCTCGTTGTATTGAGCCGCAGCAATCGGCATGGCACCTTCAACAAAGTCTTTCTTTTCGTCGTATCCGCGACTCTTGAAACAGGGCGTGCACAGGTAAAGCTTCCCACCTAGCTCGAAAAAGTTCTTCAGCAGCTCGCTCAGTGGGGGTTTCCCTGGAACAACAACATGCTCAGCAACGCCTTTTTGGGCCAGCAGTACCGCCCCGGCCATCAGGACAACACTGGCGTCCATGTCACAGGCCAGCGCACCCACAGCGTGCATGAACGGTAGCAGAGCTATTTCTGCCTGGTCAGGACCCTTGGTAAGTACATACACGATGTGCGGCTTCGCAGGGTTTTCGGATGCATCATTCATTTTACATTAGTGGTTTGGCGTTCAGCTCATCAGACATGTGAATCTTCAGTCACCGACAGTTTTACACGGCTTCACCAGACTGTCCACGACGGCACATCTTACGACTCGATCATATGAACAATGTGCTCTTGGATTGCGTGGCTTCATTCAAAAAAGTAGCAACCCCGCCTAGCTCGACTCCGTCCAGCAATTCCGACTGCTTAAGCCCCATCACCTCCATGGACATGGTACAAGCAATAAGCCTTGCGCCGTTTTCCCTGGCGGTCTCGACCATCTGTGGCAGGCTGTGCACATTCTTCTTCTTCATGACGTGCTTCATCATGGCGGTTCCCAAACCGGCAAAGTTCATTTTCGAAAGCCGCATTTTCCTGGCCCCTCTTGGCATCATCCAGCCAAACATTTTCGCCAGTAAATCCTTGCTGACGGAACTAGGCTCCGGCTTGCGCAGAACGTTCAATCCCCAAAACGCGAAGAACATTGTGACTTTCATGTCCATCGCAAGAGCGCCATTGGCAATCACAAACGCCGCCAGCGCCTTGTCCAGGTCACCTGAAAACAGAATGATGGTAACCTTGTCAGTGGGCGACTGGGTTGCGAGAGAGCCGCCTTGTGAAGATACGATTTCTTGGTTCATTTTCCCTTTCTTGGTTTGTCACGCTTGGTGTTCTAATCTGAAGATACAGTTCCGACTTTGGTTGCGCATCCAATCAGTGACGACGCGTGTCACGACTGCACCGGTTGGGGTTGGAGGTTGGCTGTTCGCGCCTGTGTTTCTCGTGCTTGCTGTTGCACCCGCTGCAGATACAAGGCAATCGGCCGATACGCAAGATGCGCCCATTTGCTGAATGGGACTTCCACAACCAGCATCGGCACCAGAACTGCCATGTGAATCACGTATGTCACATAGGTCGCATACGCCAGACCGTTGATCCGAAACAGGTGAACCAGTATTCCCGATACCGTCGTTAATAGAAGCAACACCAGAAAAATCCAGTCGCTCGGGTGGGAATGTTTGTGTGACTCATGCCTCTTTTGCCAGCGCGCTACGAGTGCGCTTCCAACCCCATACAGCAGAGCGCCGGTGGCAATGTAGCCCACCCATCGCTGCGGATGCCAAATAGGATGAACTGCATCAGTTTGAAACCAGCGAAGAAAGACGACAATAAGCACAAACATTGTGACGTACCCGGCAAAGATGCAGAAGTGTTTGAACCATTTGGTGGCAGTTATCCTCTCCCCTGCCCCCTTGCATCCGAGCCACTGCTTCTGCGTAAAAAAATGCGTGAACAAAGTGGCAAGACCACGAATGTATGCACCCAATGGCACCTTCAATCCCGGTTCCCGCCGCATGATCCAACGGTGCATCCGCCAAACATTCGACAGCAGCAGAACAGCCAAAAGGCCGCCCATTCCCCAATCAAGCAGCTCGATCACCCGCGCAGGCGCAAACGTGTTCAGTTTAACGCCGCCCTCAGCCGTCAATTCGGTCGTCATCGGCCCGGCAAACAAGACAAACAACACCACAACAATTGCCGCCAACCCCAAAACTGCACCCAGTTCAACCCGCGAATCGAGATAAAGGCGCCGTCCTATGCCTGTCCAATCGTACGCGCCAATCAAGTACCGCCTTGCGGCCATCATCAATTCGCCCGGCTTCGCATTCCGCGGGCATGTTTCCGAGCATTGGCCACAGTAATAACAAAGCCACGGCTCGATCGACCCACAAAGCCGGTCTTTCATGCCCGTCTGAACGTAGCGTATGATCCTCCGCGGAAAAGCAACGTCGTCTTTCGACAACGGACACACCGCGGTGCAGTTGCCGCAGTTGAAGCAGGCCTCAATCTGCCGCGCTCCGAGCGTCTTCAGGTCATCCACAAGGTCTGTGTTAACAACGTGCGCCATTCTTCGCTCCATCAGTTCTTTCCGTGCGTGTCTTTGTCGGCAGCAACCAGCTCATAACGTGGATAGTCTCCGTCCTGACCAACTTCTCTTGCCAGGCCATACTTCCTCATGCCGGCCAGATGCCAAAGCACCTGCTTGCCCGATAAGCCCGTTGCGCTGGCAATGACCGGCACGGTTGCAGGTCCATTCTTCAGAGCAGCTTCGATCGCAAGTCTTTCCCGGCGAAACTGCTTGGCGTATTCAGCGGGGTCCACGCCACCCTCCTTCCGCTGATCGCGAAACCTCTTCAGCGCGGCTTTGTGATCGTCAGTGAGTTTGGCCATGAGATGAACTCTCAGAAGTTACTTCTTTGCTCGGCAACGGCGCGGAAAGCAAGCCATCCACCATCGCCTCGAACTGGTTCAGTGTCCACCCTTGCAGGTCGATGGCACGTGTGGGGCAAACGGGAACACATGCGCCGCAACCCACGCACAATCCAGGATTAACCTTCGCCAACGTAACAGTCTTGCCTTCGCGCTCGACGCTCGTGCGAACCAGCGCACCTTCATACGCGCATTCTGGGAAACAAAGCCCGCATCCAATGCACTTGTCGGCATCAACTCGCGCCTTGAACGGTTCCAACTCGACAGAATCGTGAGCCAGCAAACACGCCGCCTTGGAAGCCGCGGCTGACGCAGAAGCCAGCGTTTCCTCGATTGTCATTGGCGCCTGGGCACTGCCCGCCAACAAGATGCCGTTGACTGAAGTCTCGACCGGCCGGAGTTTGGGATGGACTTCTTGGAAGAAACGATCTGCGCCAGTCGGCAGCTTCAACAGGTTGACCAATTCCCGGTTGTCACGAGCAACCATCCCCACTGCCAACACCAACAAATCAAGCGGCACAACAACTTCTTCCCCCCATGTAAGCCAATCCTTGAGCCGAACCTGGATAGGGAACCCGTCCACGCCCTCTTCAACCAACGGCGGATCGTCACCGTGGAATCGGAAGAAGATCACCCCCGCCTCGGAAGCCCGGCGATAATAGTCCTCATGCAACCGGCCATAAGTCCGAATGTCCTGATGAAAATCGAACACAGCAAGATTAGGAAAACGGCGCTTGGCATGAACCGCCTGATGCAAAACAGTCGTGCAGCAAACACGCGAACAATAGTCATTCACCTTTCCATCACCCTGCGGCGGGTGGATACCCTCGATCTGACGGCTGCCGACACAGTGCATGAAGCCTATCCGGTGGATTCTTTGCCCGTTCCACTGGATGCCGTCCCCACTCGCCCCGGCCAATAGGTCGATAAACTCCGGCATGGTCACAACCTGGGTGTAACGCTTGAATCCGTACTCGCCCAAACTCGGCCGGTAGTAATCGTGACCGGTTGCCACAATTATCGCGCCAACTGACAGCTTCTTGTCCTTGGCTCCCCCAACGTCAACACCGGCCGCGCCCGCCGCCAGCGCCGGCCCAACGGCAATGTCGTAGTTTCCAAGAAAACCCGAAACGCCCTTGATGACCGTCCCTGTCAATACTTCAATGTTTGGGTTGTTGCAAACCTCCCTAACCAATCGGTCTATCTGCGCCCTTCCGCTATCGTCGGTGGGAAACAACCTTGCCAATCCTAGTACACGGCCACCAAGCTCAGGTTCGCGTTCGACAAGCACCACACCCACACCCTTGGCGGCCAAATCAACCGCCGCTTTCAATCCGGCAATGCCGCCACCTATGACCAATGCCCGGCGATGACTGGGAAGCCGTATCTGCTCGAGCGGTTCGGCATGGTACAACCTGTGCACCGCCGCAGCTACAAGCCGAATCGCCTTAACCGTCGCCCCTTCAGGATCGCCGTGGTGCGCCCAACTGCCCTGTTCGCGAATGTTGACGTGCTCGTAAAGGTACGGGTTTAGCCCGCCGCGCCGGACCGCAACGCGAAATGTCAGTTCATGCAAGAACGGCGAGCAAGACGCAACCACAACGCGGTTTAATTGCTCTTTCTTGATGTCCTCCGCGATCATGGCCTGTCCAGGCTCTGAACACATGAAACTGTGAACCTTGCTGACCCGCACACCCGGTACCAGCTTGATGGTTTCTGCGACCTTTTCCGTATCAATTACGTCGCTGATGTTCCCACCGCATCGGCAGACATAAACACCAATGCGGGGTTCCGACGCAACCGACTCAACTTGAGCACTGCCGCGGATCATGTTTCGATAGGGTTTGTCAACTGATCGGGTTCTTTCCCGGGCGAGCCTCCGGCCGCGCGCAATGCAAGAAACCTCGAGGCCTCCATCGCAGCCGCTCCGGCTTCGACAATGCTGTCAACAATGTCCTTCGGCCCCAGAGCGCAGCCCGCAGCAAAAACCCCCTCAACTCCGGTCCATGTAATTCTTACCGGGTCAGGTTGACGCAGAAAACCATCTTCCGCCGCAGGCGTGTTCAGAGCCTTGGAAGGTTCAAAAACGGGGATCGCACCCTGAGCCAAAACTACCAGATCGTGACGGCGCTCCGCCACACGACCTCCTTCTTCCTCAAGTTCAACCCTGAGTGATAGGTCGTCGCCAGTAACCGGCTCGATGCTCGCCACCTTTGCTTTGACGAATTGGATGCCCATTGCCTTTGCGTTCTGATAAAACTGCTCGTGCCCTTTCCCGAAAGCGCGAATGTCCATGTAGTAGATCGTAAGCTCAGCGGTCGGCAATGCTCCCGAGAGCAACATGGCCTGCTTGATCGAATACATGCAGCAGAAACGAGAGCAATATGGGACGCCAATGCTCTGGTCCCGTGAGCCCGCGCACAAAACAAAAGCAACGTTGCCTGGCACTTTGCCGTCAGACGGCCGCAGCACTCTCCCGTAAGGGCCGTGCGGAGCAAGCAGCCGCTCCAGTTGCAGAGGCGATATTATGTTGGCCGACCTTGCCGCGTTGTATTCCCGCTTCAACTCGAGAGCGTTCAGCACAAAGCCGGTTGTCAACACAACCGCGCCCGCTTCGACGGTCAAACGCTCTTCCTCCTGATCAAACCGGACTGCGTCTGTAGGACACGCCTTAATGCACGCCCCGCAAGCAATGCAGTATCGCGGGTTCAAAACCGCTTTCTGCGGCAAAGCGTTGGTAAACGGAACAGCAATCGCTCTCTGAGCCCCCAAACCTTCTTCGAACGGGTCAGGATACTCGACCGGACAAGCGTATTCGCACAGGCGGCATCCGATGCAAAGTGAATTGTCCACATATGTCGGATGCTTGCGCAAATGCACTTTGCGCACACCATCGCGCGATTCCACCCGCTCGACTTCGGTCGAAGTCCACACCTGAATGTTCCTGTGGTGAAATGCGGCTGACATCTTGGGAGTGGTGATGCAACTCGAACAATCCAACGTCGGGAATGTCTTGCTCAGCGAGATCATCTTTCCCCCAATGCTGGCCGCGCGCTCGACCAACAACACCTTGTGATCCTGGTCGGCCAAATCAAGTGCCGCCTGGATACCGGATATCCCACCGCCCACCACAACCACATCGAAGTTTGCCCCTTGCATTTGTGGATGCCGCATCGGTTTCAAACAGTCGGTGCCGACAAACCAACACTGCTTCGCAGATCGACAAGTGATTCCCGCCAAAGTGCTTCGGCCCGCTCCCTGTTGACAGGACCCAGCAAACGCAGTTTGTCGTTCATTTGATTCACCTCTTTGAGAAAGGCTTTGATGCAAACCGTGCAGATGGCAGTGAGCCGAACACGTTCTATTTCCAGGCCGCCGTTCTTCATCCGTTTAACCAGACGATCAATCCGGCGCGACAGCTTCTGATAAACACCTTCGTAGGGGCAATCCGTGCCGCACGAAGCCACAATGATGCCATCGACGCCCCGGGCAAATGCGCGCAAATAGAAATCCTCAGGGAAAACCACCGGCGATGGCACACGCAACACGCTTATGTTTGCAGGATATTCAAGGTGAGCCTTCCCCACAGCGTCCGCCCCGGGATAAGCGCAGGCAGAAGTCGCAAGCACTATAATGACCGGTTTGTAGTCTGAGGCCATCGAATTAGCCCCCCATACAGGCCACCGTTAACACTTGTGCCGATTGTGTTACCCTCCGCTCCAAACCCCAACACAGAGGAAAACATCAAGCCGACCGTTCACGCCAGCCTACTTCTTCCTTCGCACGAAATGTCGATCATACCCGTCGGCTTCAACACATCCAAGATACTCGTGCCCAACACGCGCCGCCCATGTCGGTATGTCGTTGCGCGAACCGGGATCATTCGATTGCACTTCAACGATCTGTCCCACCGGGACCGAACCAACGGCTTTCTTTGCTTCCAGCAAGGGGCCGGGGCATGCGCTTCCACGTGCATCTGCGACTTTGGCCACAATTATCTTTGTGAGGTCTTCGCTCATAATTGATTTAATTCTACTGCTTACTGTTCGCTAACAACAGAGCCACAACAAACCCAAAGGTTACAAAACCGCTTAACACGCACCCCGGCGTAGCCGGAAACCAAAGCCGCCTAAAGCCGGGACTCTGACCGCCGTGAGCGCAGTGGCCGTTGGCAGGCGCGAAGCGCTTGGATGCAGTGGGCGTTGGCAGGCGCGAAGCGTTTGGAGTGCGGCAGCTTGCTGCCGCTTTGTTTTTCTGCCCAAACACCGTGCCTGTCCCCATACGGGCCCATTCGCCCTCGCCGCTGATCGTGATGGTTTCTACCCCGGAGCCGCGGATGCAGTGGGCGTTGGCAGGCGCGAAGCGTTTGGAGTGCGGCAGCTTGCTGCCGCTTTGTTTTTCCGCCCAAACACCGTGCCTGTCCCCATATGGCCTCATTCGATCTCGCCGCTGATCGTGATGGTTTCTCACGCGCTGCAGAGGATGCACTCGGCGTTGGTAGCCGCGAAGCGTTTGGAGTGCGGCAGCTTGCT
>JAAYVR010000037.1 GCA_012517065.1 Verrucomicrobiota bacterium
AACTCGCTTCCGGCTGGTGGTTAGCCTTTGCCGGGTGGGATTGGTTACCCACAGAGTTCCGTTTGAGAGTTTTGTGCCTTTTAAGCACGCCCCTCTCACTGGGCTTTTCATGACGCGATATGGGGACAGACACGCTGTTTGCGCATAAGAACAAAGCGGCAGCGAGCTGCCGCACTCGAAGCGCTTCGCGCCTACCAACGCCCACTGCATCCGCGGCAGCGCGTGAGAAGCCATTGGGATCAGCGGCGAGATTTGCGGGTTGGATGCCGAGGCGCAGAACTGATGCGCCAAGCCACATTCGTTTGCCATGAGTTGGCGGCTCGCAGAGCTTTGCGTTCTGGCGAAAAGCGGAGACCGCAAGCCTTGCCTTTCCGTTTGCCTGCAAACTGAGAAATGGTCAACCTACGCCGGCGAAGCCAATGTCAACCTCTAGCAGGAACAACCAAACCACGCCGGGGCCGGATGATTTCTGGTCCTGGCTCAAAAGCATCGAACAGCTCAGGAAAGAGGGTGGCATGCGGTTTCTGCGGAACTTCGGGAAAGCGGTGTTTTGGCAGGGACTGGGGCGTCTTGTCCAGGTTGTTGGACTTGCTTACGCATTGCGTTGTTTGGGACCCGAGAAGATCGGGTTGTCCGGGACTGTGATCGTGGCAGCGACTTATGGCCAGCTTGCGCTCGATTTTGGTCTTGATCTGGTGAGCGTCAGGCACGTGGCGAGCGGGACGGCACGGCTTGACGCTGTTTTGCCAGCGATGTTCTCGTTGCGGTTTCTTGTTGGCATGTTGGCAGGCGGTTTATGGTTGTTGTTGGTTGCTTTGTTGCCGATGGATTCCACGACGCGGCAGGTCTGGATGATGGGAGCTGCATATCTTTGGGTGCTTACGTTGAGTTGCAGTTGGTACTACCAAGCCACAGAACGCATGCACCAGTTTTCGCTCATACAAAACTCGACAAGCATTGCGGTCAGCATCTGTTACCTTGTCTTCTTCCGTCCGGGCCAGGCTGCTGGGAGCGATTTGTTGGTGATGCTCATTTTGACTGCACTGGTGACGGGTGCCGTGTGGTGGCACGTGCAGAGAGAGCAACGAATCAGACTGTTTCGTTTCGAGAGCCTCGCGTTGGCGCGGTCGTTGCTCCGAGAAGGACGTCCGATGTGGTGTTTTAATCTGTGTTACACTGCGTTGTCGTCGATGGGCCTGCCTCTGTGTTACGCCCTGCTAAGCGACCGGGACGGCGGGCACTACAGGGCTGCGGGGGCTTTTGCAGCAGCTCTTCAGATGTTTCTGGTTTACCTGTCTTTGATGCTGTATCCGAGGGTTGTCGCTTGGCGGACCAGCGCCCCCGAGCAGTTCAGAACCCGGATTCATCTTGTGGTGGCTGGGGTGTTGGCGGTTGGTCTGGTGGTGTTCGCGGGTCTGTGGTTTACCCGGATGCCGATTATGCGTTTGCTCGGGGGTCGGGATTTTCTGGCTGCGGCTCCGTTGCTGCCGGTGTTGGTTGCCGGGAAGTTTGTGGCCATTGCGAGTGGGGTTGTGATCTGGGCTTTGCTGGCGGGGAAACGAGATTGGGCTGCGGCTCGATGTTGCGCGCCGGTGGTTATCGGCGGTTTCGCTTTGAACTGGTGGTTGATCCCGCTTTACGGCGTTCGAGCAGCAGCATGGCTGAATTGCGGGATGGAACTGGCATTGCTGGTGTTCTGTCTAGCCGCGTTTGTTCGTTCGGAACGGCATCGCACGGTTGAGCAATGAAAAACCCACTGTTAAATGCCGTTGTTGTCCTGCGGACGTGGATGCGCATGCGCCGGTATCCGGGATTGTTTTCTTTGAGCGACGCACTAATGCAGGTTGACCGGGTGGTGTTGCCAACGCGATTTCATCACCGCTTTGCAGGTTTTGCACTGCGGAACCAGACCCGGATCAAGAGCGAACCCGACGGTGTCTGGCGGATCGACCTGCCTGTGCATGGATTGGTTTTTTTCTGGCGTGATCAGCCGACCCCGAATCTGTGGTACCTTGTCGAGCAGGAGTTCGACGAACGAAATCCGCACTGTTACACGACTGCGCCAATCAAGCTGACCCCTGAAAGCGTGGTCCTTGATGTCGGAGCATGTGAAGGTCTTTTTGCTTTCCGCGCTGCCAAGAACGCAATGGCGAAGCGGGTGATCTGCTTCGAACCGCTTGCCGACATGGCTGAGCTAATACGCAGAGGCGCGGATGCAAACGGGGTTCGCCATCTGATTGACGTTGAAACGGTCGCGGTGACCCTGAAGTCAGGCCAGGTTTCTTTTGCGAGCACAGACGGTGCTGATCGAGGATTCATTGGCGTTGCCACGACCGCAGCAAAGCAGGTTCCCGCGGTTTCAATTGACGATTACCTGTCCTCCCGTGGAATCCAGATCAGACCTTGCGATCTTCTAAAAATAGACGCCGAAGGTGCCGACATGGATGTGCTGATTGGAGCCGAGCGGGTGATCAGCGAGGTTGGTCCGCAGATTGCCGTCACGACGTATCACAACGACGAACACTGTGAGCAGATGGTTGACTGGCTCCACGCCAAGCAACCGAACTACCGAATGCGAATGAAAGGGTTCTCGTTTTGGACTTCCAAGCCGCGGCCGGTTCTCTTGCAGGCAGCGCGGTGAATGTAACGCGCCCAAAACCCGGGACTCTAACAGCGATGGGTTGGTCTGCACTTTGGACGAGGCCATGCCTGCGGCGGTCAGAGTCCCGAATTCAGGCAGGTTTGAAACAGGCAGTCGTTGAGCAGCAACACCGCTGAACGTTGTGCGTTGTACGTTGTAAGTTGAACGCTCTCAAAGAGATGATCAAACTGATCAACCTATGAATACTTTCAACCTACAACGGTCAACTCACAACGTAAAACTGACAACGTTAAACCAGACCGCGGGTTTGCCAACCGAATAGCTTTGTGAGCCTAGGGGGCGCTGGCGCCGGGCCACTGTCCGTGGGGCGACTTTGGTTCCGGCTACGCCGGGCTGCGAAACATGCAGGTTAATCGAGTGGCAGGTTTTTCATGCCCAGTGTGCACCGGAACACGCACTTGCATGTGCCTCTGAATATCGTACAATTGGCGTTGTCTCTGTTTCAAATGAGAGGCGGGGATACAACAAAGCAATGGACAGGAATTCTATGAGATGTTCACCGGCTCAGAAAAACGGGGCCTTCACTCTGATCGAGCTGCTGGTGGTTATTGCGATTATCGCCATTTTGGCGTCGATGCTGTTGCCCGCGCTGTCGAAAGCAAAATCGAAGGCAACGGCCATAAGTTGCGCTAACAACCTCAAGCAGTTGTCCATCATCTGGACGATGTACGCCGGCGACAACAACGAGAACATTGTGGTCAACAATAGTGGCGGCGACCCAAGATACACAAATACATGGGTGGGCGGTAGTTTTGCCGGGACACCGACAGATCAAACAAACGTCTTTCTGTTGACGGACCCTCGATATTCCCTTTTTGGTGCGTATCTGAAATCAGTGGATGTTTACCGGTGCCCTTCGGACACCAAGCTGGAAACACTCGGAAATAAAAAGGTCCGCAGAGTTCGCAGTTACGGCATGAATTCGTTCGTCGGATGGCGTGGCGACTCATACAGGGAAAACCCTGAGCCCGGTTTCCGCGTTTTTCTCCGCACAAGTGACATCAACGATCCGGCGCCGTCCGACCTTTTTGTGTTCTCTGAGATTCACCACGACAGCATTTGCCGGCCGTTTTATGGCGTGGACATGCTTGGTCTGACTTTTTATCACGTGCCCGCGAATTACCACAAACCCGCCAGCACGTTCTCCTTCGCAGATGGGCATGTGGACATTCACAAATGGAAAGACCCGCGCACGTACAATCCGCCGAGCAACCTCGATTGGCACGGCCATTATTACAGCGTGCCAGGAAGTCAGGACGTGCGCTGGCTTCAGGATCACGCTTCGAGGCGTGCCAGGTAACCAATCCGGCTAAATATTTCAAATCAAACCGTGGAACCGAAAAACCCAGTTGCACCAGAATTACAGTCAACCAATCCCTGCGAGAATAAAGCCGAGGCTGCCGCAAGAATCGACGGCCGCCGCGCGGACGAGCTTCGGCCGGTGCGTTTTCAGAACGGAATCGCGCCTTACGCGGCGGGTTCAACATTGATCGAATGGGGTTCCACGCGAGTCATCTGCGCGGTGACAATCGAGGAAACAGTGCCGCGTTGGATGAAAGAACAAGGGTTGCCCGGCGGCTGGATCACAGCGGAGTATTCAATGCTGCCCTACTCGACCTTGGAAAGGAAACCACGGGACAGCAGCAAGGGACGCGTCGAGGGGCGCACCCAGGAAATTCAGCGTCTCATAGGACGTGCAATGCGTGCCGTCGTTGACCTCGGGAAGATCGGAAGCCGAACGCTTTGGATCGACTGTGACGTCCTGCAGGCAGACGGAGGAACACGCACGGCGGCGATTACCGGCGGGTATGTGGCACTTGTTTTGGCGGTTCGAAAAATGCTCGCCGCCGGCTTGATAACCGAAAGCCCGGTGTTGCAGTCAGTGGCAGCCGTCAGCCTTGGCATCGTCGGAGGAAAAATGTTAGTTGACCTTAACTATGCTGAAGACTCGACAGCGGACGTTGACCTGAACCTAGTTATGACCGGCGACAAACGCTTCGTCGAAGTTCAGGGTACCGGCGAGCGTGCCACGTTCGATCAGCAACAGCTTTCGGAAATGCTGGCGCTCGGTCAAAACGCAATCGCTACTCTAACTGCCCTGCAAAACAAGGCTTTGGCCTGAACCCCACCTTGGATTCGAATAAATGGATCAGTCCACTCGCTTGTTTCTCCTGCGCCACGGTGAAGTAGAAGACCGTTATCGGTATGTCTTTGGCGGACGCATCGACATGGACCTTTCGCCTCGCGGACGAGAGCAGGCCAAACGATTGGCAGAACATCTTTGCCAAACCAGGCTGGACGCGATTTATGTCAGCCCTCTGAAACGCGCCCGGCAAACTTCGTCGGCTCTCCTCCAACATGACGGTCGAACTGAAACCGTCCATCGCGATTTGCGCGAAGTTGACTTTGGTCAGTGGACCGGACTCACATGGGCAGAGGTCGCAGAACAGTTCGGCGTGCACGCGTTCGACTGGCTCAGAGCGCTGAGGCACGACAGAATTCCCGGTGCCGAGCCTTTTTCCGAGTTTCACGGCCGGGTATCGAACTGCTTGAACGACATTTTGGATCGGCATTCGGGCCAAAGCGTTGCTGTGGTGTGCCACGGAGGAGTAATAAGAATGCTTCTGGCGTTGCTGTTGGACCTGCCGCTGGAAAAAACCGGCGGGTTCGAAGTTGATTACGCAAGCCTCACTGTTGTCGGATGGGAACGGCCTGGCCCGGCAATTCGGCTGTTGAATTTCACACCATGGCGTCCCTTGCCATGACCCAGCGTTCGTGGTGGGAGGTTTCGGTAACTGTGCCTGCCAATGAGGCCGATGCGGTCGCAGGCATTATGGAGGCGACCTTTGCCGCTCCGCCAGTCCAATGCCAGCGCACCGATAGCTCCGTCACCAAAGTCACCGTTTACCTGCCGAAATCAGCTCGGCCGGACAGCGGCGTGATCAAGTCTCTGAAAGAAAAGATTTCCACGATGGTGTGGGGGAAGCGGCACAAATGCGTGCGGCATGTTCGGATTTCCCGCCTCAGACCTGAAAACTGGCGTGAGTCGTGGAAAAGGCACTTCCGGCCGATCGAGTTCGAAGACGTGCTGCTGATCAAACCAGCATGGAGTCGTCGCAAAGCCAAACCCGGCCAGGCCGTTGTGATTTTGAATCCAGGCTTGGCTTTTGGGACCGGTCATCACGCGACCACAGCCTACTGTTTGGACGAGATTGTTCGACTCCGGTGCAGTGGCAAACCAGACGCGTTCCTTGATGTCGGCACAGGCTCGGGAATACTCGCCATTGCTGCTGCAAAACTCGGCTACAAACCAGTTCGAGCAATCGACATTGACCCGGAAGCAGTCGGGTACGCGCTTGAAAACGCCCGACGCAACAGGGTCCAAAGATTGATCGAGTTCAGTGCTGTTGGGTTAGCCGATTTGGAACCAGATTCGTGTCGAACTTACGGTCTAGTATGTGCGAATCTGAGCGATGATGTCCTGCTGAAAGAACGACGGCGCTTGGCAGCACTTGTTGGGCACGCCGGTCGCCTCGTCGTATCTGGCATATTGCGCAAAGACTTTGCCAGCGTCCGAAGCTCGTACGAGGCACTCGGCTTCACCCTTGAACGATCGAGAACGGAGGGTGAGTGGCGGTCGGCGACTCTTATCATGAGGCGTCCCTGATCCGGGAACCTCACCGGCCACTCTTACCCCATACACAAGCCTTCAATCCGGTGAAAGTTCCGGAAGACCGCTTATTCCTGAATCTCGAACAGATATCTGCCTAGCATAATGCTTGGGGCACTAAACGGGGCCTCAGGAAGACCCAGGCTTTTTGTCCGGATACATTCGCAACTTCAATGTCCGCCCTATTCTCCAACTGAGACCTTAACGCCCGCCCTGTTCCGTCTGGCCCCTGTTCCGTCAGGCTTGACAAGGCGGGTGACATCGAGTCGGGCCAAATAACGTGTCTGTCCCTCTATTTGGGCGTAAAACCGCGCAACACACTCCGGGAGTCGAGCGGGGCAGGGTTTCAGTGAGGCTTCGCGGCAAAGTGGGCCGCTTTGTCGCGGCAGTGTGTCCCCATTCCGCTCCAGCTCCCGGGCAAAATCCCGAGAACAACAACCCTCCAAGCGACAACTCCTCGTGCAGGGCTTCATCAATGTCGGGGCGCATCCGCTTGCTGTAGCCAGGATGCCTTTATGCATGAATCTCTGGAATCCGCGCCGTCGCAGCGGGGTGCGGCGGAGCACCAAGGCTGCGGCGAACGTACGATCTTTTGAACGTCTCTGCGAATTATTCGTCTAATTTGGTGTGATGAGGGAGAAAGGGATGATAGGAGTGTGGTCCGCACGCTCTGAGGCGGCGCCGAGGTCCTTCATCCTCGGTGCGTCATCCCGAGTGAAACAACAACCACAAGGGAAAATGCCATGCCCAAGTCAATAGATGCCATCGCGGAAACCGTGCGTAACACCAAGCATCCGTTCCGGCAAGTTGACGACAGACCGGGCAAACCAAAAAAGCATCGCTACGAACGACGCAAGATCAAGGAGTACCTAAGACAGGCAGACTGGAGTCAGCAGGGCGTGTGAGCTCGGTGAGGCTCGGCCTCAGACCAGCCAGCCTGCATATTCCGCATCCCGGCGTAGCCGGAACCAAAGTGGCCTGGCGGGCAACGTCCCCGGCTCCTGCGCCCTCTGATGAGGGCTGTCGGCCACGCCTGGCTGGGAAATATGCCCTGCGACTCCGTCGCCAGGAAAAGCACGTTGATCAAGCCTCCACTGGACGCAGCGCTGCCAGCTTAACTCCCAACTATATGAAACTCTTCCGTCTCAACCCGGGGCTCTAATAGCCGCGGTGTTGGCTTCGCCCAACGCACCGAACAACCCAGCGCCGATAGAGTTCCGCATTTACGCGGAACACAGGCAGTTCACTTAACATTGCTAATGGTCAGGTTCATGAAACTGTTCCGCCTAAAGGCGGGACTCTAACGGCCGCGGGCGTGGCATCGTGCAACGTGGGGAACAACCCATCGCTGTTGGAGCTCCGCGTTTACGCGGAAAACTGAAAGCTTTCTTGTCCTGATTGTGACACCCCAGCGCTTTGCGCCTGAGCCAAGGGGCGGCCTGTGGGGCTCCGAGCCAACTGCGTGTCTGTCCCCATACGGCCCCATTCGATCGCGCCCCTGATCCCAATGGTCTCTCACGCGCTGCTGTAGGTGCAGTGCGCGTTGGCAGGCGCGAAGCGTTTGGAGTGCGGCAGCTTGCTGCCGCTTTGTTTCTATGCCCAAACAACGTGTCTGTCCCCATATCGGCGTCCGAGCGGTTCCTCCGCAGACTTCGGCAACCGCGGATTGGAACAAGAGGCAATTTGCGGGCAACCCCGCAATCCGGGGGCAAGAGCCAAACTACGTGCCTGTCACTCTATCCAACTCACTCCCAAAGGTCCTACCGTCGTGACCGCATTAATGGCTGCCGGCGAGGCAGATACAGACAAACTGACCAAACTCACAGGCTGAAAATCTTCAAAAATATGAATGATTCTTCAATATAACAATACAAGCCACACCCTCGGATTCATCCATTCCTTCACTCCAGGGAGACTTCCGGGGTGGAGAGTCGAACCAGACGCCGAGACGGGCCAATGCCCGCCGGGCATTGTGGCACCACACGCTTGGTCGGCCCGAGGTCGAGCCGGGCTAATTTGCGTCTCGCCCTTTGATGCCTTTGGCGCCCTTAGCCAATGGCTTGGCCGACTCCTTAGGACGCAAGGCGCGTACTGCAGCTCCGGCCTGCCACATCTCGGAATTGCGAATTTCGGCGAGTTCTTTGGCAAGCTGCTCCTGGTAATTGGGCGCACCGCACGCGCGAATAACCCTTGCAGCTTCCTCGCCCGATGCGACCCGGCGGTAAAGTTCCTTGAAAACGGGCATCACCGCCTTTTTGAACTTGGGCTTCCAATCGAGCGCGCCGCGCTGTGCCGTGGCCGAGCAATTCGAATACATCCAGTCCATTCCCCGTTCATCGACGAGCCGAATCAGACTTTGCGTGAGCTCCTCGACAGTTTCGTTGAAAGCCTCGCTTGGGGAATGACCGTGCTGGCGTAGCACGTCGTATTGCGCTTCCATAATTCCCGCCAGCGCGCCCATCAGAACTCCGCGTTCGCCGACAAGATCGCTGTTGGTTTCGTGCTCGAATGTTGTGGGGAAAAGATAACCTGAACCAATGCCGATTCCAATGGCGAGACACCGCTCGCGAGCGCGGCCTGTGAAGTCCTGGGCAATCGCAAAGCTGGAATTGATTCCCGCTCCCGAAAGGAAATTGCGACGGACTGAAGTGCCGGACCCCTTCGGCGCCACCATGATGACATCAACGTTTTCGGGCGGGACGACACCGGTCTTGTTCTTGTAGGTGATGGAAAACCCGTGAGAGAAGTACAGGGCATCGCCCGGTTTCAAATTGGCCTTCACAACGGGCCAGATTGCCCGCTGTGCGGCGTCTGAAACCAGCATCTGAATAATCGTTCCCCTGCGCACCGCTTCGTCTATCGGGAACAAGGTCTTGCCCGGTTTCCATCCGTCCCGGACCGCGCGATCCCAGTCGCGCTTGAACTCGGGTGCCTGCCCGACAATGACATTGAACCCGTTGTCACGCAGGTTCAGTGACTGCGCCGGACCCTGCACACCGTAACCGATTACGGCTATAACCTCGTTCTTAAGGACCTTGCGCGCCCGCGACATCGGGAATTCCTTGCGGGTTACGACTTCTTCTTTGACACCGCCAAAGTCAATAATTGCCATTTGATAGTCTCCATGTTGTGGCGCGAAGACCGCGCCCGTTCTTTCTGACGCAATGCGCACCGGATGCTACCGAGGCAAAGCGCCCCGTCAAACAAAAACAGCCTTTCAACTGCGTGGCAGGGCAACTTTGCCCGTGCGGGTGAGCTCGAGAATCCCAAACGGCCGCATCAGTTCGATGAACTTCTCGACCTTGCTTTCGTCGCCCGTGATCTCGATGGTGAGACTGTTTTGCTGCACATCGATGATTTTCGCGCGGAAAATGTCCGTGATTTGCATCACTTCGGCTCTGGTCTGGGAGTTCACCCCGATCTTGATCAGCACAAGTTCACGGTCCACGTATTCGCCGTCGCGGAAATCGTGCACCTTGATCGTGTCAACAAGCTTGTTGAGCTGTTTCACAATCTGATCAACTGTCGCGTCGTCCCCGCGTGTGACAATGGTCATCCGCGAAACAGTCGGGTCTTGCGTTGGGGCGACGTTGAGCGAATCAATGTTGAATCCACGCCCGCTGAACAGGCCGGCCACGCGCGTCAACACGCCAAACTTGTTTTCCACCAGCACCGATATGGTGTGTCTCATGGTTCTTGCAGCACTGCGCATTGCAAGCTCTCGTCGGTTTGCCTGTGGCTGCCGTGCCCAAACCTACTTCAAGAAACTCAGGCTTAATCCGGAGCTCCGAGCCGGATTCCAGCCCGGCCTGTTCCGGCGGCGCGAGCTTCGCTTTGCGCGTGAGCCAAAACATAGCATCCACAAAAACGCGGTCAACGCTGTTCACGGGCTGGACAGCACAGCACGGATGTGCCACGGTGAACCGGCCGACTCGGCCGCCGTTGTCCGCCTTGCATTGTTGTTCGCTTGGCGGAGAAGCAGACGCGCACGACGCCCGGCATTTGTCAGACGCAGCCACAAGTGTGGCGACCTGAATTGATGCATGAATACGACCCGCCATCCCGGAAACACAGAGTCACCGGCCGTCCGCGCGGTGAATCCAACCACGGGACAAGAACTTGACCCGCCGTTCCCCTGCACAACGCTTGATGAGTTGGACCGCGCTGTGCGCCGTGCAACCGATGCGTTCAGAAGCTACAGCAGATTGCCGGGAAAACAACGCGCATGTCTGCTCGAAGCAATCGCAGCGAACCTGGAGGCGGCCGCTGAACCCATCATTGAACGTGCGCACGCAGAGACAGCGCTGCCCAAAGCGCGACTTCAGGGTGAAATGGCGCGCACGTGCTACCAGCTTCGTTTTCTTGGCAGGCTGGCAGAAGAAGGTTCGTGGGTCGATGCGCGGGTTGACCACGGGATGCCCGACAGGAAACCGCAGCCCAAGCCCGATGTGCGGTCCATGCTCAGGCCAGTCGGGCCTGTAGCCGTGTTCGGTTCGAGCAATTTTCCGCTGGCATTCTCAGTCGCCGGGGGCGACACGGCATCGGCTCTTGCGGCTGGCAACACTGTGCTCTTCAAGGTTCATCCCGGCCATCCGGGCACGAGCGATCTGGTCGGGCGCGCCATTCAGAAAGCCGTGCAGGCATCAGGCATGCCGGAGGGCGTATTTGCATTGCTTTTTGATTCCGGGACGCAGATTGGCGCTGCTCTGGTACAACATCCGCAGGTGAAAGCGGTTGGGTTTACTGGCTCGCGCCGGGCGGGGAGGATGTTTGTTGCTCTTGCGGCAGCAAGACCGGAGCCCATTCCAGTGTTTGCCGAAATGGGCAGTGTAAACCCGGTTTTTGTGCTGCCCCATGCAATGCGTGAGCGCGGAGCCGCAATCGCCGAAGGAATCCACGCATCTGTAATACTAGGCGTTGGACAGTTCTGCACAAACCCGGGGTTGGTCGTGTTCAAAGCAGATCAAGTCGCCCAGGTTTTTCAACAAAAGCTTGTCGAGCTGTTTTCCAACACACCCGCCGGCACAATGTTGACCCCTGCCATTTGTCGCAATTTCATCAGCGGCATCGAAGCGTTGAAACGCGTTCACGGTGTGTCTGAACTCGCACATGGAACAACTGACAGCGGCCCGAACAAGGCAGCCGCCGTCCTTTTGGCAGTTGATGCAGCAACTTTCCTGCGCGAACCGCTACTTGCACAGGAAGTGTTCGGACCAAGCACCTTGCTGGTCCAGTGCCAAACCGACGAAGAAATGCTGAATGTGGCGAACTCGCTCGAAGGACAGCTCACTGCCACGGTGCACGCGACCGATGCCGAACTTGCCGCAGGCATCGATCTCATGCAAATGCTCGAGGCAAAAGCTGGCCGCCTGATCGCAAATGGATACCCAACAGGGGTCGAAGTCTGCGACGCAATGGTACACAGCGGACCTTACCCTGCGTGTTCGGACCCACGGTCAACGTCGGTCGGCGCGCGAGCGATACAGCGGTTTGCGCGCCTGGTGTGTTATCAGAATTGGCCCGACTGGGCACTTCCGGACGGACTCAAAGATGGCAATCCGCTAGGTTTGTGGAGAATCGTTGACGGAGTCCAAGGCCGCCACTGAAACCCTGCTCGCCGAAATCGGGACAGTAAACCATCGCAGCCGGCACGCCGATGCACTGATGTGCCCTGCAAGCCAGATGACAGTCTTCCGCCTGAAGGCGTGACCCTAGCCCGCATATTTCATACCCTGAGCAGTCTGCGAAACGGGCGTCTTCAGGCAACTAAGCAATATGCGGACCCCGGAAATCTCACCGGAATGAAGCTTTGGGTGTATTGAGCTGGCCAAGCGGTGAGATTTCCGGGCTGGCAGCCGCGCGTGCGGCATTGCCCAAAGCGCAGGACAAGCCATCGCCGTTAGAGCTTCGTTAACGGTTCAGGCCAAAGGCAGGCCCGAAAACGCGGTGTCAAGAGCAACCATGCCGAAAGAAGCATCAAGACGCTGTTTTCAAGCAGCTTAAAGCAGATGTTGACTTCGCCGGTTCCGCAGCCGCAGTCGAACCTGACCGCACAAAACGGAATCTGGCTGGCGGCCTGCAAAACCAACGCGCGCTTCCAAACCACGATCGTGAAAGGCACCAACGTCGCCAATGAAACAAGCGCCGTGCCCCGAACGGCCACCCCGAATAACAGGAGAAGGCCACAAAACACTTCGAACCATGGGAGGCTGGCGGCGATGATGTTCAGCCACAACGCCGACTCGAAAAGGTTGTACTGTCGCAGCAACTTGAGGAAATCCACCGGGTACAGGGCCTTGCTCAATCCCATGTAAACGTAGAGACCACCCACTACCGCCCGGGCAAGTAACGTGGTCAAATCCTGTGCGCGGGCCGAGCGCGTTGTTTGTAGCGGCGGGTTCATTGTTGTCTTTGCTGCAGTTCACCGCTGTCGCGGGGTCCGATTTCAACGGGCATGCCATTGGTTTTCCACGCCTCAAATCCGCCGGCGAAAACGTTGAGCCGCGCGGCCGGTATGCCGGCATCGACAAGATAAGCCGAAGCGAACTCGCTGTCTTCGCAGTCACCGCCGATGCAATACACGACCACTATCTCAGCTTGCTGGCAGGCCGGAAAAACCTCGGGGAGGTATTTATCGGGATAGTAATGATCGAAATGATACGCAGCCGGTATGTGGCCTTCGAGATAAGACTGTTCGTTTCGGGCGTCAACGAAGACGATCAACTCCTGTTCCCGGCGCGGGTCCTGGTACAACTGCCGAACTCCGGCAAATTCGATCAGGCGCAGTCCGCGCGCAGCCAATCGCTCAGCAAGCTTGTTTTCGTGGGACGCGTTTGTCGCGAGAAGTGGTGGGCTTGCGACGACACCGGCGTTGTTTGTGGCGGATGCGACTTGGGTTGGGGCGGGCGGAAAATAGTTGCGGGTGAGGGATAATCCTCTTGGCGACAGGCTGTTCGCCACCATGGCAATGGCGAATCCGACAGCACCAACAATGAACGCTTCGATGAAGACGTTCACTAGTCGTCTTTCAGGTTGGGCACTGGTCAGATGGAACCCAGTGTTCTTCACTTCAGCGCCCCTGCTTAGTCGGGCCGTTGTGGCTGAACCGGGACGAGCTGCGGTAGCGTGGGTTGTGGTGGAGCAGGCGGTTTTGGCAATGCCGGCAAGGGCGTGGTGCGCACGGTGGGTTTGGTGGTCGTTACAGGACGCGTTGGAACGGTTGTTGCAGCCGTCGGCACTCGCGCAGGCTGGGTCACCGGCACCTTGATCAGCGGGAACTTGGGATGGTTGGACTTTAGGCTGACCTGGGCCTGTTGATTGGCCTGGAGTTGGACACCCGCAGGAATCGTGACTGTCACAGAGAAAACTCTGCCTGTTTGGATTTCCCTGACAGACAATGTTGCACCCGGAATGTTGATCGAGGGGTCTGACAACACGAGCGAATTGGTCCCTGTGTTTCGAATTGTGATTGACCGGTTCACAGGCGCAGCCAATGGACCCGGCGGCAGACTGATGAGCGATGGACTTGCCACGACCGCAGGCTGGGCATAGGCGTAAATTGGGATCGACAGCACAGGCGTGTTTGTGGAGGAGCTCTTCATTGAAATGTTTGCCTGGGCGAAACCCGAAGCCAACGCCTCCTGCAATGTCACCCGCAGCTCGAATTCCTTGCCTTCGCGTATGGTTGCCAGTTCCACTCGAAAAGCCCTGTTGGTGCACTCGGGCGGAGAAAGCGTCAGGGGCGTTTCGAGGTTGTTGACGATGCGAACGGTCTTGGTCTCGTTGGTGAACGTTTCGGCAGGGATGTTGAAATAGACTGACAAGGGACTGATGTCGATAGGCTTCCAAATCTGGGCTTTGAGCTGGAGGAAAATGTTGCTCTGGCCGACAGCGTTGCAGGTGACCGTGGCGGTCTTTGTCACATTACCGGAAAAACCGGACGTATTGAACTGCAGTGGAATGCGGCCGGTTTGGCCCGGTTCAACCCGCGTGTCCCACGTGCCAGCAGTGGTGCACCCGCAACTTGGACGAACGGAGATTATCTCGAGTGTGGCGTTGCCGGTGTTCGTGAAAACGAATTCGTGCTTTACAGATGCACCGGACTCGATTTTGCCGAAATCATGGACCAGTTCCGCGAACTGAATTCTTGGCCCATTTTCGATAGTGCTTGTGGGAGCAGGGGGCACCGGCGCCACAGGGAGAATCTCGGCCGGTGAAGGCGCTGCTGACTCACTTCGTGAAAGCCATACAAGCGTCGTCAGACATGAAAGGAAAACGATCACCTGTTTCATATGTCGTTATTCTACACGGCGATGCCGAAAAGAAAAGCCCTGCGTGCTCGGAAATCTCACCGATATGAAGCTTTGGGTGCCTTGGCCCTGTCGGACGGTGAGATTTCCGCGGCCCACATACTCCTTGATTTCTTGAAGACACCAGTTTTGCAGAGTGCTCAGGGTGTATTCTCATATCGCAGAATCATTCATGTCTGCGAAGATTCTCACGCCACGAGTTCCGTCAGTTTCTCTGTATCTGCTTCTCTGGAAGCAAGCAAGGCAGTCACAATGGTACGGCCTTTGGGGGTGAGCTGGATAAGGTGACAGGCTCGCAGTTTGGGTTTTGCCCTCTGATTGCGGCGTGGCCCGCAAATTGCCGCCTGTTCAAATCCGCGGTTGCCGAGGTCTGTGTGCGAACCGCGCGCATGCAAATATGGGGACAGACACGTTATTTGTGCCGTCATGCCGATCTGGTTCTACGCACGTTGTTTGTGCATGAAAACAAAGCGGCAGCAAGCTGCCGCACTCCAAACGCTTCGCGCCACCCAGCGCCCACTGCATCCGCGGCAGCGCGTGAAGAACCATTGGAATCAGCGGCGAGATAGAATGAGGCCATCCGGGGACAGACACGTTGTTGGCTCGGAGCGGCGCGGGTCGTCCCTGGGGGCAGGGGTAAAACGCTGGGGCACCACAGTCAGGACCAGAAAGCTTTCACTTTTCCGCGTAAACGC
>JAAYVR010000038.1 GCA_012517065.1 Verrucomicrobiota bacterium
TGAGACATTTGTATTTCCGCCGGTGCGCATTGTTCAGAGCATCTACGGTGCGAAGCCGTAACCGGAAGAACCGTGTGCGGGAAAACCGCTCGCACGGGTCTGTGGGGGAGCCGGTGGGAGACCACCGGCTCTACCCGGATTGGCATCCGAGGGGTTCCTCCGCAGACTTCGGCAGCCGCTGATTGGAACAAGGGGCAATTTGCGGGCCACGCCGCAATCAGGGGGCAAAACCCAAACAACGTGCCTGTCACCTTATCCAAATCACCCCAAGAGGCGGTGCTATTGTGATGGACTTCTTTGCGGATTTGGTGCGTAAGATTCTATGAGGTAAGCATGGTCACGGCTCGTTCAGAAAGTCTGCGAGGCCTGCGTGAAAAAGCGGTTGCAGCGACGCAGCAAGGGCGATTCAAGGCTGGTTTCGGCAGACACGCGTCACAGAATAACGATCAACCCCAAAATCCAACCCAAAACAATGAAAACTCCTCCAATTAGTACTCTGGGCAAGAACGCTTCTGCCTGGGCATTGATGAGCGCACTGGCCGTTGGCATGGCGAACGCGGGGCTTGCACAAGAACTCCCCACGAACGGTCTTGTGGCCCGTTGGGATTTCGACGAGGGAACCGGGCCGGTCGCCCATGATACCTCGGGAAACAACAACCACGGCACACTGGATAATTACAGCGACGACTCCCAGTGGGTTGCCGGCCGGTTTGGCGGCGGCCTTGCATTCAACGGCCAAACGTCGAATCGCCTCATCGTGCCCGATTCCCCCAAAATCGGCGCGGATTTGGTCAACGCATTTACTGTCTCAGCATGGTTCAGGTCAAACGTCGAATTGCCAGCGGGCGGGTCTGGCGCCGCGTTGTTGGAAAAAGGCAACTCGTATTTCTTGCTTCAGGGCGTCGCAAGCGGCGGCATGAATTTCCTGATGAAAAAAGCCACCGTAAACTTCACGGTGCCGCTCGGCGAGAGTTTGGCGGCAAACGTGTGGTACAACGTGGTGGGCGTGTTCGACGGCGCACAAGCGCGCCTGTACCTCAACGGGGAGCTTAAAGGAAACCTTCCGGTTGCTGCACCGATCGATTCCACCGATCTGCCTTTGGTGATAGGCGGTGACGACGCGTCGCGCACGTTCAACGGCGTAATTGATCGGGTGGCAATTTGGAACCGCGCGTTGACTGATGAAGAGGTGCTCCAAGTGGCAGGTCGAGTGGGCGCGCCAAAGATCGAGCAACAGCCCGAACCGATGTCCGTTTACGAAGGTGGAACCGCCAGATTCACCGTCAATGCAACAGGGGCTGACCCTTTGCGCTACTTGTGGTACAAGGGGGCAGAACCGCTCCGGACACAAACCGCCCGAACCCTCCTGGTAGAATATGCAACTCCGGCTGACGCCGGCGAGTACTCGGTCGAGGTAAGCAACGAAATCGGAACAACCAGAAGTGTGAAGGTAAATCTGGAGGTCAAACCTGTTACTGGATTGCAGACTGCGCGAGTCTTGTACCTGCCATTCGATGAGACTGCTGGACTTGTGGCTGCTGATGCTTCCGGCAATGGCAACGCGGGCCAGTTGCTTGGTTACTGGGACGAAACATCGCACTGGGGGCCGGGCCGCGTGAACAACAGCCTCGGCTTTGATTGTGACGATCTCACGTCGAACTACGGCAATGCCGTGGCCGTACCAGACAGCCCATCCCTCGATGGGGTCACAGGCGAAGTCACCTTTGCTTTTTGGATCAAACCTGCGGCATGGGGTGTTATAGAAGATGTTGGGAATTACACCAGAAGCGCATCCTATATTCTGCGAAAGGGGAATCATTTCGGGATCAGATTGATTAACGACCCGGGAACCGTGGTCCAGACCATCGTCACACGGGCAGGACCCGGTGCGGACGACGGCAGTGTGCTGCGCAAAGGTTTCGAGGTTAATGCGCCTCAAGGATCGGCCAGTCTCGACCAGTGGCAGCATTGGGCCGTGGTGTATCGGAACGGAACAATAACTTTTTACAAAGACGGTTTTCCAGTCGGCGAGCCGGCAGTCGGGACTTTGGGCAGCCCCGACGACGCGCCGTTGATGGTCGGCGGCTATGACGATGCTTTTAGTTTTGTGCGAACCAGCTTGCTTGACGGGCGTCTCGACGAGGTTGGCATTTGGGTGCGCCCTCTTTCCGAGGTCGAGATTCTTGAGCTGGCCGCCCGCGACATCAACGGCCCGCCAGCGATCGTTCAGCAACCCGCTTCACAAAAACGCATCGAGGGCACAACAGCTTCCTTCCAGGTGTTTGCAACCGGCAAGCGCCCCATACAGTATCAATGGCTAAAGAACGGTGTCGAAATCCCATCGGCCAATAGCCAAACCTTTGTCATTGACCGTGCGCAGCTAGCAGACGCAGGCGCTTACTCGGTCCGGTTGACCAATTCCGAAGGAACGACCACGAGCCAGCCTGCAGTTCTTGAGATCGAGCCATTGGATGCGATCACCAGCGGGCTCGTCGCGTACTACCCGTTTGACGACGGCCCGGGGACCAGGCTGGCCGATGCGAGCGGCAACAATCTCGACGGTACCCTGCGAAACATGGACGATTCGTCAAGAGTGGCTGGCAAAATCGGCGGCGCGTTCAGATTCGATGGGATTGATGACTTCGTTGTAGTTGATCACAGCCCGCTCCTAAACCTGACGTCGGAAGCGACTGTCTCACTGTGGTTGTACATCGACGGGCTATCAGACGGCAGTGATTGGGATCGCGTGTTCCGAAAGGGTACAACCTACGACTTCGTTCTCATCAACAACGGCATCCTCCAGTTGGACGGAATAAACAAGACAGCGTACCGGTCTCCATCGGGTTCTTGGGAAACCGGAGTCTGGGCCCATTACGCTTACACCGCCAAAAATGGCGTAATCCAGTGGTACAAAAACGGTGAACCGCTGGGGGACCCCTTGCCAGGTCAACTCGGGGAACTAAACACAGACCCGCTGGTCATAGCGAATTACGCGGACGGACTTGCAATCAACCGACCTTACATGGGCGTGATGGACGATTTCGGGATTTGGCAACGCGCCCTTGGTCCCAGCGAGATACTGGGAATTTATGTAAACGGTTTGCAGGGCAAGCCGCTAAACGAGAAGTTCGAGCCTCTCAATATCAAATCGATTCGCACCGTCGAAACAGGCGTCGAACTAGCTTATTACTCCCCTTACACCGGGCGGCCAACTCAGGTGGAAGCCATACAATCGTTGTCTGATCCGACATGGACTGCGCAAGCCAACGCCCAAATCGTGGATTTGGGACAGGGCAATTACCGCGCCACGATTCCCATGTCCGCACCAACCGCCTTCTTCCGTGTTGCTGTTCTACCACCTCCCCCTTTGTTCTTCGACGACTTCGAAACAGAAAAGCCGGAGTGGACACACGGCGGCGAGGGCGACATCTGGGAACGCGGCGTGCCCACAACCGGTCCCGGCTCAGCCTACAGTCCAACACGCGTATATGCCACGGGATTGTCAAGAAACCTCGAACCATACTCGGACGCATGGTTGCGCTCGCCTGAAATCGATCTCACCGGCGTAAGCTCTGCTTTCTTGCGCTTCGCCGAGTGGCTGAACCTTGACTTCATTCCGGGTGTTCCTGCAGCCAACCAGACACACCAGGCCGTAGTCAACATTCTTGATGCGGAAACATTGGCACCCGTGCAGCAGAACATATACCTCGGCACTGGTAGTTCGAACGGATGGCAGATCCGACAGGTCCGGCTCGTGGGCGATGCCGTCGGGCGAAAGATCAAGATCGAGTTCCGTGTGATTACCGACCCATTCAACCTGCAAGAAGGCTGGTTCCTGGACGACGTGACAGTGTTTTCGTACTGACGATGAGGTCCATCGTAAGTCGGACAGCCTAGCCCGCAAATTGCCCCTTATTCCAATCGACGGCTGCCGAAGTCTGTGGGGGAACCCCTAGCCCGCATATTTCATACCCAGAGCAGTCCGCGAAACGGGTGTCTTCAAGCAAGCAAGGAATATGCGGGCCCCGGGAATCTCACCGGAATCAAGCTTTGGGCGTCTTGGGCTGGTCAAGCGGTGAGATTTCCGGCCTAGGATGCCGATATGGGGACAGACACTTTGTTTGCGACGTCATGCCGATCTGGTTCCAGGCACGTTGTTTGCGCATAGAAACAAAGCGGCAGCAAGCTGCCGCACTCCAAGCGCTTCGCGCCTACCAACGCCCACTGCATCCGCGGCAGCGGGGGAGAAACCATTTCGACCAGCGCGCTCTTCCTTGCGACGGAGTCGCAGGGGATATTTCCCAGCCCGGCGCGGCCGAAGGTCCGGGTGGTGCAAGAGCTGGGGGCGTTGCCCGTCAGGCGACTTTGGTTCCGGCTGCGCCGGGCTGGGAAATATGCGAACTAAACCGGTCTGGTCACAGCAGGAGATTCTGCTATCTTCGCGCCCGTGAGCGCGCTCGAGTCAGGTCCGACGGATCTGGTACCCTTATGGCGGAGGCTTCTCATTGGGAGAAACCCGCGGATCACACTTATTCGGGCCGCGTTAATTGGTTTGGTTTGTTGGACAACGTTCCGTCACGTGCTCTTGCCAGTTCGCATCAGCGGAATCAGCATGGAACCAACACTGCGGAACGGCTCGGTGAATCTTATCAACCGGTTGCCGTATTGGTGGCGAGAACCACGCCGCGGTGAAATTGTCGCAATTCGGACAACGGGAACGAGCGTCATGTATCTGAAACGGATCATTGCCATGCCCAATGAGACGGTCGAGATCCGAGCCGGACGCGTGTTCATCAATGGTGAACCGCTGGCCGAGCGCTATGTCAAGAGCCCCGACCCGTGGGAAATGCCGCCGCGCAGGCTCGGTCAGGACGAATACCTCGTTTTCGGCGATAATCGAAGCATGCCAATGGAACTTCACGTGGCAGGCGTGGTGAAAAGAGACCGAATCGTCGGCAAAGCAATCTGGCAGGGAAAGCCGAATCCGTGAAGAAATGGCATAAACACCTTGTACTTCTGGTCGCACTGCTTGTCGGTGCGGTGGTCTTGCGTGCCCTGATTCCTTCGGATGAGCGTCGAGTCCATGCATTGCTGGCGCAAATGGTCCGTGAGATTAACGAACAACCGCGTGGCGGAACGTTTTCGGAACTCGCGGCGGCAAACCGCGTGGCCGACTATTTTGGCCCTGAGTCTGAGATTCGTATCAATGCAACCGGCGCCCCCGAACTGGACATCAGCGACAGAAGCGAACTCATACAGATGCTTCTGAGCGCCCGAAGATCGAGCCGTGGTGTCAAAGTTGCCTTACTTGACCCGCAGACGGTCGGAATCTCAAAGACCAACGCGGTGGTCGAAGCAACCGGCAAAGCAGAGATTTCAGGAGACACCGACGTTTTCGTGTCCGAGTTGCGTTTTACTCTCGTCAAGATCGATCGCAGGTGGCGTATCCGCAGAGTCGAGACCATCCGCACATTCGAATAGGTTTACCAAGGCTCAACCTCACACGAAGCAAGCGTGAGGGCGTTGCAACTCGCCATGGATATCTCCGGTCCGGGTGCTTCGCCCGGGTCGCTGCTAAGTCGGACATCTCACCGCTTGACCAGCTCAAGACACCCAAAGCTTCATTCCGGTGAGATTTCCGGGGCCCGCATATTCCTTGATCGCTTGAAGACACCAGTTTCGCAGACTGCTCAGGGTATGAAATATGCGGGCTAAGTCACCCGGTTGAACCGCGCACCCTTCCAACGACTTCACGCACCGCGGCGCAGCGCATCTTGATTTCGTCCCATGCCCCGGAGGCAATGTCCTCCCTTTTCGCGATCCACGTTCCGCCGACGGCAGCAACAGCCTTGCATCTCAGATAAACTTCAAGGTTGGCTTGCGTCACCCCGCCCGTCGGAATAAATCGCACCCCAGTATGTTGGTAAGGCGCATAAATCGCATCCAGCATTTTGATCCCGCCCATCGCTTCGGCGGGGAAGAACTTCAGGGTCTTGCACCCCAGCGCCAATGCCTCTTCGATCTCTGTTGGAGTTGCAACGCCAGGCACGAACGGGACACCGACGTCCTGCGCCAGTTTCACCATCTCGGCGTTCAAACCAGGGGCAACACAAAAGCGTGCGCCTGCTTTTAACGCGTCATGCAAATTGTCTCTCGTCAGCACTGTCCCAGCACCTACGAGCAGATGCGGCCGCTCGCGCGTTAACGCAGCAATGACGCTGGCAGCAGATGCGGTCCGGAATGTGATTTCTGCCACGGGCAATCCGCCGGCAATGAGCGCATCTGCCAAGGGAAGCGCTGCTTCGACGCGGTCAATCGCGATGACAGGCACGACCCCAAACTCTGAAATCCGCTCGGTAAACTCGTCTGTTTTCATTTGGTTGCTTGCATCTGCATGCTCTGTTGAATGTACGAGATTGTTTAAGAGCCACAAGCAAATTGGCCGCAATGGCTTCGATTTTCTCCAATTGTGCGGGAATCAAACACGTCTCAGCCACAACCGGGTTTCAGAGATAACAGCCCGACATAAAGCCGATGACAACGGACCGCTGACCATCGATAACGGACGACGGGCCAAAGACCACGTACCATGGTCCGCAGACTGCGGTTGTGTTATTTGCCTGCACAGGGCAACAGATGCTCAAGGTATGCGTTTTGGGTGATGCTCCGGGGTGTTCAAGGGCACAAAAAAAGTGCAAAAAAGCTCTTGACACCATGCCGTCCAACTGGTACAAATCGCGCGTGTTAGATTACGTGCGTCCGCATTTAGTGTGGTTTCCGGGTGCGAGGGGCACTCGGGGCGGAAGGCAGTAAGCGAAAAGAAAGGGTAAAAAATGAAAGCAATTAATCTGGCAACGGTCGGTGCTGCAGTAGCGTTGGCTACGGGAGCGAATGCAGCAATCTTGGTGCTTGATCACTTCGAAGCTGGCACTCCGGGGCAAATCGTAAATGCAGTGGGGATCTCACCGATTCCAAGCGAGGCGACCATGGAGGGTTCGTTCTGGCGGCAGGTCACTTTGCAGATGCAATCTGTCACTGCTGGTGACCAGGTGCTGTCGTGGTCAGTCGTTGATAGCCTTGGCAACTTCGCCCTGAGCGAAGCCGCCGATGGCAAAGTGACGATCAAGTACGGGCTACAACCGGCAGGCGGTGGCACCTTCGCCCTTGATCCAATGAATCTGGATCGATCGATGTACGGCCTCGCTGGCGGTGTTGGCGTGTACCTCAAAGGTTGGAGCGCTGATTCCCCGGTGGCCATGAAGGTCACTATCGACTCCGCAAACGGGGCAAAGAGCTATATTTGGGGAACAACGCTACCGTTGTCTCTCGCTGAACTGATCGTCGATGGCGATGCCCCAGGATGGGTCGGCACTGTGGATCTTACGGACATCGATTACGTGACGTTCGAATTCGACGCAGTCCAAGCGGGCGACTTCAAAGTCGATGCGCTCGGTATTCCTGAACCTCACGAATATGCGGCAGTAGCAACACTCGGATTGTTGGGATTCGCTGCATTCCGACGGTTGCAACGCCGAAGCTAACAGGGAGCGGAAGAGATTTCGCTTGCTAGAGCCTTCCAAGAGGCGGCCGGGTCATACTGGCCGCCTCTTTTTCGTTTAGGCAGTCTCTCCAAGGACGGACTGTCTCCAGAGAGCTTTGCGCTTTCGTGACACTGTGACTCCCCTACTCGAATAGCGAGCCCATCATCATCGCTCTTGAAGACACGCGTTTCGCAGACTGCTCAGGGTGCTCAGGGTATATCATTATATTGAAGAGTCCTTCAGATCCGCGAAGATCTTAAGGCCGCGAGTCTGGTCAATTTGTCGATCTCCGCTTTCCCGGCTGCCAGTAAGGCGATCGCCACGGCACGCCCTTTGGGACTGAGTCGGATAAAGTGACAGGCTCGTAGTTTGGGTCTTGCCCCCTGAGTGCGGCGTGGCCCGCAAATTGCCCCTTGTTCGAATCGGCGGTTGCCGAAGTGTGGGGAGGGACCATTCGGATGCCGATATGGGGACAGACACGTTGTCTTCGGCGTAATGCCGATATCGTTCCAAGCACGTTGTTTGCGCATAAGAACAAAGCGGCAGCAAGCTGCCGCACTCCAAACGCTTCGCGCCTGCCAACGCCCACGGCATCCGCAGCAACGCGTTAGAAACCTTAGGATCAGCGGCGAGATAGAATGCGGCCATATGGGGACAGACACGTAGTTGGCTTGGAACGCCGCAGGCGGCTCCGTGGCTCAGGCGCAAAGCGCTGGGGTATCACAATCAGGACCGGAAAGCTTTCAGTTTTCCGCGTAAACACGGAACTCTAATGGCGATGGGTTGCTCTGCACCTCGGGCGATGCTGCGCCCACGGCCGTTAGAGTCCCGCCTTTAGGCGGCTTTGAAACGAGCATTCATCGAGCAGTAATACCGTTGAACGTTGTGCGTTGCACGTTGAACGTTCAACGTTCTCAAACAGTTACTCGTGGGTAAACGCGCATGATGCGGGCCTTCAGCCCTTATTGATACCGATCTGGCGCCTGTGACCTGGGCCGCTGGCCCAGGTTGGTATGGGGCCGTGCCTTTGGCCCTCGAGTTACTGGTCCATGAACACCAACGGTCTGGAGCACAGTCAGGGTCGTTCATGGCTGAAACAATCAATTACGCTGCCATGCACAACGTGGTTGTCTTGGTCAGTCATCTAAGTGCCAACGGCGCGGTCTATACCAGCGTGTGGTGAAGCCCCACGACAAGGGCCATCTCGATTCTTCCCAGCGACGGAGTCGCAGCAGATATTTGGCAGCCCGGCGTGGCTGAAGGTCCGGGGGGTGCAAGAGCTGGGGGCGTTGCCCGTCAGGCGACTTTGGTTCCGGCTAGCCGGGCTGCGAACTATGCGGCCTAAAAGGACGCTGACCTGGCAGTACCCGCTTGCTCTGTACGACAGAACGCTTGCAGCGCAGGCCATTCGAACTGCTGAACGAATTCGAGCCTCGTAGTACAGGGCGCGCCCGTGGTCACAGCTCCCTATAGCCAGCAGACGATTTTTCCGTTCTGAAAGCCGCGGCGAACGCGTTGGTGGCGGTTTGAGACTTGCGAACGCACAGCTTTGCTGGACTTCTGTTGCGAAACGGTGTTCCGCTGCAGCCGATCGCCCCACATGCTCATGCCCCTGAGCGTTCAGGGGCTCCCGACTGCAAATTCCGCCAGCGCGTTGCTGCTAGTTCCTGCGCAACATATCAGATGTAACTGTGTGCGAATAACTTGTGAATAAGTGTTTTAATACCCTGAAGAACAAATATTTACTTGACGGCATCGCGGGCTTTGCCTTCTACTTATCTGTGCCATGAATACTCGAACCAGAATTCTGAGTCTGGTCGCCAGCGTCATTGCTTTCTGCCAGCATGGCACCGCTGCGGACTTTAATTATGCCAAACGCCCGTCGTTGGTGGACACAATAGTACTTGAGCCAACGGGCACCCAACCTGGGACCGGCTATGATCTGTTTGGTGCGAACACCAAGGTGGGCTATGACTATGCCTTCGGATTTGCCATGAAGGTGGCCCGCAGTTGTGAAATAGCAGCCGTAGAGTTTCTGGTCAGCCAGAGAGAGCGCGGGTTGTCAGCCAATGTGCTAATCTACAAAGGCGCGGCCAGAAGCATAGGTAGCGAGATGTACTACTGGACTCCAACATGGGGCACGCCGCCGGTTGCAACTTTCAATCTTGTTTCTCCTCTGCCAAAGGCAGGCGACACGAATTTCTATGTTTTGCGGTTCGAACCGGATTCCCCGTACACTTTGGATGCAGACACACCATACGTCATTGTGTTTGATCCAGTGCCGACTCCGACCGGCGAGGGCGCCTACGTGCTGGCCACTATAGAGAAAGAAGCCGGGTTTGTCAGCGGAGTTGCAACCCCGGGTTCCGAGGTGTTCATGCCGTCCTATTTGGTTAGAAGGCAAACGGACGTGCGAAAGAAATTCCTTTACAACAATTGGACCTTTGCCAGGACAGACCGGAGGTACATTGCCGCTGTCCTTGTGCCTGAACCAACTCAGTCAGCGATGTTGATTGGGTTGGTCCTCCTGATTGGCGGTGTTCTGTCGAAGCATCTGAAAGCCGCGCCCCGGAACAGTGCGCGGTGATTCTCAGCGACGCCCCGCTTCAAACGAACCAAACCGTCAGTCCTCAGTTACCACCCGATAGAAACGCGCGGTGTCGGTCGGCGGTTCGTCGGCAAACTCACATTCATTGGCCGAAGCAGTCACTCGGCCGAGAACCGTCCACTCGGGCAAGCTCAAGTCGGGCTTGCATTCAATGCGATATCTCTTGCCGGCGACGGCAGTCCAACGCAGTCTCAAGTATCCGTTAATGTCGATTCCGATTGCGGTGATTGCTGGAGGAGTTGACTGGGCGTTCGATGCGCCAGGTGTGGGCACGGTCAATAGTGCGGGTGCAAGATCGATTGATGGCGAGTTCGGATAGCCAAAGGACTTGTCAGTGACAAGCCCGCTGTATTCGAGGAAATCAACCACCACGGGCCGGTTGTTTTGAGTGCGCGACAGCACAACCACGCCTGTCGGCGAAGTCAATCGGAAATTGGTGTGCCAGTGCGTCGAGGTTGTTTCACCCGGCTCTGCATCAGCCCAGACTAGCTTGAATGTTTCGGCCCCGAGACTCGATCCGGCTGGGAAAGCCCAGCGCGTCAGGTCCGAGTAGCTGTTTGACAAGTACCAGCCGTCAAGCACAACAGGACCTGGGTCTTCGTTCGCCAGTTCGATCCATGGATCGCGATCGCCAGCGTTATCTGTGATGCCTGTCTGGTTCAAGGCCGAAACCTCGTTGATCCAAACCGCCGGGAAAGGATCGAGTGATGATCTCACTGAATTTGGCGCTCCCGGTGTGAAGGGCAAACGCGGAGCTTCAACAACATCCACGGTTGCGCCAAACACGATGTCTGAACTGTTAGGATTTGTCTGGTGAACTTCGACGGCGATAACATTCTCCCCGACACGCAGGTTATCCACCGCGACCGTGAATGGACCTTCATAGACAGCATCGCCAACGGTGCGTGTTGAAGTCGTATTGCGTTCTGGAATAACGCCTTCTTCCATTCCGAGCCAGAAGAACGGTTTGCCGTTGAGGTAAAACACGGCGCCATCGTCAATCACCGTACTGAACCGAAGGGTGGCGCCGTCTGGATAGCCATCAAATTGGAACGTGGTGCGGAAGAGGTAGCTCATTTGCCCAAGGGCAAGCTGGGTGTTCTTTGGTGCAGGCAAATCAGCATTTTCGACATAAAGCAAAGCTTTGCCAGAGGGCCATGAGGAATCGCTATATGCAAGGCTTGTCCAGCCGGGCGCGGGGTCTTCAGCGTTCTGCCAGTAACGCCAGTTGGCGTCTATTGCGATCACGTTGCGTGGTGCGTTTGTGGCTGATCCTGTAACGGCCGCCCAGTTTGCCACGCGCGAGTTGTCCTGGCGCGGATCGATCAACTGCAACGAAGCGCCGCCGCCGTTTGCGGCTGTTGGCCACGGAGCGCTTGTACGGAACGCAACGCGATCAACCAGCGTCCCCGGCGATGGCGTGGAGGATCGGTACAACTCAATCACGCCGCCGTCAGAGCCCAGTTCATGCGAATAATTGCCGAGTGCATTCGTCTTGGCGCCGTACGCAGCGGTGAATTTTGCCAGATCACGCGCCACCGCAAGGAAACTCCCGGGCGACATTATTGTCCCGGGCGGGAACAGGAAATTCATGCCTGTAAGCCGCCATCCTGAAATATCCCATGCTGTGTTTGTGGACCAGTTGTGGAGCTCGACGTACTCCGCGCCCGGGGTAGGGGCTTTGTACATGATCTCGTTGATCACGATGCGCGGTTCGGCCACCACGATTACTGTGAAAGTCTGGGTAGCACTCTTCGGATCGCGCAGGTCATCGTCGGTGACACGAACTGTGATTTTGTTTGTGCTTGGGCCGGCGTCGATGCCCACAGGCCAAACAAACAGTCCGGAGGCAGGATCGATGGTCGCCCCCTGAGGTGCGCCGGGATCAAGGCTGAAAGTCAGCTTTTGCGGCGGCCGGTCGGAATCTGTGGCCACGACCTGGATTTGGATTGTTTCACCCTCGCGCACGGTCCGGTCGCTTATGGCGCGCACGATCGGTGCCTGATTCAGTTCGAGGACTTCGACGCTGAAGGTTCGGGTTGTGCTCAGGTACGGCGGGTTGTTCTCAGTTGCCCGGACTTCGAATATGGCAACGCCGGGGCCGTCGTCTTCGGTGGTCTGCCACGCGATCAACCCTGTTTGTGGGTTGATCTGGGCTCCTGCTGGCGCTCTGATGAGACTGAAAGTCAACGTACTGCTTTGATCGGGATCGTGCGCCTCGACCTTCAGAGTGAAGGGGTCCATTTCGTTCACCACTTGCGGGGATATAAATGGCATCTCGGGCGGGTTGTTAACCTCGTTTACCGTTACACGGAACGTGGTTGTGGCGAAAAGAGGCGGCACACCGTCGTCTGTCACCCGCACGGTGACCTGATATGATCCGGGCCCTTGAGCTTCCGTGGGTGTCCAGACCACGGCGGGGCCATCAGGGTCGATAAGGACTCCCTCAGGCGCACCGGGTTCGATACTGAACACGAGGTTGTTCGGTGGCAAATCGGGATCGGTTGCGTACAACGGCACGATTAATTGCGATCCCTCGTCAACGGCCTGGTCCAGAATCTGGGCGAAGGAGGGCGGGCGATTGACTTCGAGCACTTTGACCTTGATTCGTTCGGCGGCTGTTCGAGGCGGTACTCCATTGTCGGTCGCGCGTATTGTAAACAAGTATTCGCCGGGGCCCTGGTTCTCCGCCGGGGTCCATGTGAACACGCCCGAGTTAGCTTCGATGCTTGCACCAGGCGGCGCGTCTTGTCCGAGACTGTAGCTTATCGTCTGGCCTTGATCGGGATCAGTTGCGATTACTGTGAACCGGAGAAGTGTCATTTCGCCGATCTCCTTGTCACCGATGGGATTCAGGATCGGCGGGCGATTGCCGCCGGGCAGGAAGTTCGGCTGACCTGGCGTGGGCGTTTCCATTGGGATCAGCGGTGGCGGTCCGCCGTCCGGATACCGGCCCATGCTGATGTTGTTTGTTTGCTGCTCGAAGGTGATCGAGTCAACGAGGGAACCGTCGGGGGCAAACAGCCCGATGGATTCGCCTTCTACTGCGAGCTTGAAATTGACGTGCAGGTCGCCGCCGGGCTGCGTCTGGGCTGTTTCTTCGTCTGCCCAGACCAGCAAGAATCCGCCTGCGGGAACTATTGTGCCCGGCGGGATGCGGAACTTTGTCGGGTTTGACAGATTATCGGTGAGAGTGTAGCCGGCCAAATCCACGGGGGCCGAGCCCGCATTGAACAGTTCAAACCAATCGTCGAAATCGCCGTCTGCGGGGTCGGGTATGGAATTGTTTGCGGCCATGAATTCGTTGATTGTGACTTGAATTGTCGGGACGGCGGGGTTGTTGGTTGTTCCCGGTGTGACTGCGTAGAATGTTCGGCGGCGGCGCGGTTCGCCGTCTGGATACGAACCAAAACTCCGGTCGGCGGAGAGCAACACGTAGTCGAGGTAATCCACCACTGCTGGTTGTTGTGTTGTTCCCTGAATCCGGACCAAGGCGACAGAACCTGTCTGCGGGTCAAGCCGGAAATTGGTATGCGGCGAAGCAGGAGTTGATTCAGCCTGTTCGCCGTCGGCCCACACGATCAAGAACTGCCGGGCGCCTATTGACGTGCCTGCCGGGAACTGCCATTTGGTCAGGTTTGTATAGGTATCAGTGAGATAGAAACCTGACAGATCGATGGCGGAGTTGCCCGCGTTGTAGAGCTCGATCCACGGCTCGCGCTCACCGTTCAGGTCGGTGATGCTGGTGAGGTTGTTGGGGAGAACCTCGTTGATCCAGAGCGGCTGGAAAGCAGCCAGAGTTTGGAGTGCGGCGTTCGCGCGGGCTGGGGTGACACGGTTGACATCATTTGTTGCGGTTGCCATCCAGTTGCCAACTCGCCATGAACCTTGGGCGGGATCGATCAATTGCAAAGAGGGGCCGAGCCCGTCCGCTGCTGGCGGCCATGGCAGGCGATCGTCGTACCGAACATCGCTGATTATGGTGTCCTCTTGCGGGGTTGGGCCGGGCCGCACCAAAGCGAGGTATTCACCCCCGTTATCCAGGGTGCCGGGGAACTCGTCAAACACCGGCACCGTTTGCCCGTAGGTGTTGGCGAACACCTGCCTGTCGCTGGCGAGAACGAGGAATGAATTGGGCTGAATAATGGCGCCGGCAGGGAAAGTGTAGCCGACGCCGTCGAATCGGAAATTTGACAGGTCAAATGGCGTTGTTGTTGAGCGATTGAACAGCTCGACAAAACCTGCGCCTTGCAACGGCGGATTGTAATGAATCTCGTTTATCACCACGAAATCCTCGGGCCGTTCGATTGCGCCGGTGTAAGTGACAGTAATGGTGTCAGAAGCGCCGGCGACCGGGTTACCGCGGCGGTCTTTCCCAGCTAGTGCAAGGACATTCGTGCGTTGTGTGAGGGGGACGACGATTCTGAACGTGCGCTGGTCGGTCCATGTCACCGGGAACGGGATGCCATTTACCTCGATTGTGGCAACAGCAAAAGGTGCGGTGCCGGTGAGTGTGGTCGTTGGCGTTGATGAGGTGTAATCGTTGCCGCTGTTCGTTGTTATGGCGAAGGTGGATGCGTCATTCGCGCGAATCTGATTCAGAATGTAAGAGCGCCTCGAGTTGATAAAGCTCTTGATGTCAGTGGGTACGGACAATCCGGTTATGCCGTTCTTAACAAGAACATCACGTCGGGCGTCTATTTGCGGCAGATAACGCTCCGGCAACATTGGGCCGTTGACAGCGTCGATGTACCCACGCCAGAGCATTCGGCGGAAAGCGGGGTTGTCATACATTCGGTTCACGATCGGGTCCTGGCCGCCCCACAACTGCGAACTGGTGCCATTCCCAAGGCCGAATGTGAAGTCGATGTCCCAGCGAAGCAGAACGGATGGGATGCCGGGCTGCTTGTATAGATACATGTTTTGCCCGACGCTGTAGCTCCACATGTCCCAATCGCCCATGATGTAGCCGCAGCCGAAAACGCGCATCCACTGGTCTATATTGGCAATGGCAAGCAGCCCGTCCACATATGTCGGGCCTGTATTGTTGGCGGCATTGACGAGGTCGAAAATGGTTGTGTAGTTGGTGGCAGTGCCGTCGTTTGACCTGCGTTGAAAGTTCCATCGATACCGGGCGAGCTTCAAAAGGCCGCCAGTTGTGGTGAATTTTTCGAGTGTGGCGCCAGTTGCTCCGAAATTGCTGTTGTCATCAGCGAACTCGAACCAGACCGCGACCTTGTAGAGGTCGCCGCTGCCGCCCGCAGGGAACCAGTTTTCGGAGTAGTCATGATCAGGCTGTTGGAGGTCTTCCATGATGTTGTAGGGTTCGCCTCCGTTTCGGTAAAGCCTGATGTAGTGCGCATGCAGATAAGGCACGCCCTGTTGCTGATGAAGCCATGCAGCGAGCTGACTGCGTATTGCGCTTGGTTCGCTGCCGCCGTTGCCGGTGGCCGCAAACACTCGTTCTGTTGCACCGAGCAGGCGGTCGTCACTTGGCACGTCCACGGCGAAGTCACTGCGTCCGCCGTGATACGGGCTGCCCTTGTCCCGGAACCCCACGTTGTAAATCACCCGATGGTTTCGGTACACCAAGGTCGCGTCGCGATAAGTATTGTCCAACGCGTTACCGCGCGAAGTTTCGGTGTTGCGCGTGCTCCACATGTGATAGTGCAGAAACGTGCCGAAAGGAATGGTATCGCCCCATCGGATGAGGCATTCCTGCCTCGGGTTCGCAGCGGTGAACGTGCCTGACGGGAAGGTGCTTGTGACCTGAGAGGCTGCGTTGTCGGCCGCTTCGATTATGAAAGCGACAAGTGTCCCAGCGCCTTGGCCGGTGAGCCGCGCCGACCAAACGCCGTCACCTGCGACGGCGTCGCCTTGCAGACCGTCATCGCGCATGGTCACAGTGGTGTAGGCAGTGTTGGGATCAACACGATACCGGAGCCGCACTGTAGAGATGCCGTCGGGATCGGATACTCGGCACGTGACGACAACCGCCTCATTGGCTGCTGGCAACGCCGGGGTATGGTTCACATCGTAAATTGCAGGGCCGGCATTTGACGCAAGCCGGCTGTTTGCCAACCCCGGCGTACCGAGGTTCTTCGGAATCGTCATGCGCGCCGGAAATTCAATCCAGTTTCCTTGTGCGCGGAACAACACCTCCGGCCATCCTGCCAGCCACCTGACTTTGGCGCGTATGGTTGCGTTCTGGTTCTGTGCCACCGACGTGTAGAGAGTGTTGCGAATGCTGTTTATGCCGGTGTCGCCGTCGCCCTGCGCACGCACATGAAGGCAGCGGGCGCCACTTGCGGCACCGGTGGTTTCGACGAAAGATTGGCTGTGATTGCCCGTCAGAGTCCAACTGGTCGGAGCAGTCACAGCGCCTTCTTCGAATCCGCCATTGCGCACCACGTTTGTGCTGCCGACTCGGAAAAACTCGACGTCGTCAACAAGACATTCGCCCGGGCCGAGCATCGAGATGCGCAGCCGGTTTGCAGGATAGCTGCTATTGCCGTTGTCCATGCGCCCTGTGAACTCGACCGCTGTCCATGGCGCTTTCGCGGTTTCATCGCTATCCGCCCAGTTCATCGGTTGTGTGGGGTCCGCGCGTGGATCGATCAATTCCAGACTGGACCCACCTCCGTCGGACCAGCGTCCCCACCGGCCACCATCGTAGTATGTCACTTCTGCCACCACTATTTGGAGTGTGTTTGTGACGAGGTTGCCGAGGTCGTTTGTTCTGACGACAAAATCGCGTTTTGCGAGGGCGATGCGTTCACCTCCGTTTGCAAGTGTGCCGCTGTAATTGCCGACCGAGTTGGCGGTGGTGAGCTGAGGATAATTCTCCCGCAGATGTGCAACGTTTTTCGCCACCACAAGGAATTGGCCCGGAGGAACGACCGTGTTTTCCGGGATGCGAAAATCAATGCCAGCCACGAATCTCCAGCCCGACACATCCAAGGGGGATGCGCTGCGGTTGTGCAATTCGACGAACTCATCGTTGTCGTCCTCGGTAATCGGGTGGTACATGATTTCGTTGATGACAATTGGCTCGAGGCGGCGCGGTGTATTTGCCGAGCCTGGCGTGGGCAAGAACAGCCGTTGAATCACAGGCGCACCGTCCGGCGATCGGCCTGACGCAACACCGTTTTCTTGTCCGCCAAACCGCACTGCGTCCAGAACACGCGTGGCGCCAGGGTCGAGAAAATAGATCGTTTCTCCCTCTGCGTCCAAGGCAAAACCAAGCTGTGTTTGATCAAATGCAAGGAAACCTCTCGCGGGTATCCACGTGTTGTCAGGGATGCGGAAACGATTTGTTGTTGGGCTGTCCGTCAGCCAACACCCGGAAACGTCCACCGGCGAGTTCGAGTGGTTGTACAGTTCGATGAAATCCAGAAGCGGGGGATCGGTGTGCGCAAGGAATTCGTTGATCACAACGTTGCGAAGTGGTGTTGGGTAAAAAGCATCGGTTGTGCCGGGCGATCCTCCAATGAGTTCGCTGGCCGCCCATGCCCGAGGATCGCTTTCGCCGTAACTTGGTTTGGCCAGCACAAGCGAGTGGCCTGCGCCGTCGGCCGCGGCTGGCCACGGCGGTTGATCTGAGTAGTTCACTTCGAGCCTGATGGCGTCGAGGTTGTTGCGCAATCTGACCCGCCCGGAGTCGTTGGGCAAAGAACCAGTGTAAGGGCCAAGGACATTGGTGATGCCATAGACAGCTTTGATGTCATCCGGAGAAGCCGCAACAACGACAAACTCGCCAGCTTCGAGAGAGAATCCGTCCGGGAAGGTGAAGTCTATGTCACCGCTCAACCGCCATCCGCTCAGGTCCTCGAACACGGATCGCGCGTTGTAAAGCTCGACAAACTCGAGGTTGCGCCCGTCAGTGCGCGCTTTCGGATGATACATGATCTCGCTGATGATTATGCCGGTATTGCGACTTGATGGACCGAGCGGCTCGGTGGGGAAACCAATCGAGCTGGTTGTAGCCGCATTCTGAGTTGGTCCGGCGTCTCGGAACTGAGCGGTGGCAACTTTGTTTGTGTTGCCGCTGGCAACCGCCAGACCAAGATAAATGCTGCTGTTTAGACTGGTGAAAGTCTGTGACCCAAGTTGCAACCATGTCTGGCCATCAACTCCCGCATAGCCAGTAATGGTCTGCCCCTGTCGTTTCAGCCTGAGCCACGTCTGTGGGTAGTTAACGGGGACCCCGCCCCGGGGCGCAGTCGTGCTGGTGGTTGAACCTGCTGTTGCCCGCGATTCAAAGAAGCACCCGAGTTGAGCCGAAGAGGCGAGGGCAGAAGCAAAACGCGCGTTAGCATCAAGGGTTTCGCGCGCCATCAAGCCTGCGTGCAGAAACGGATCGCTCACGGTCACATTGGCCACTCGGACCTGGTAATCGAAATCGCCGCTGATCGGCTTCCATGCGAACTGAAGCTTGTCAGCGGTGCCGCCAATGTCCCCGCACCCGCTCACGTCTGCGCCGCCTTGAACCGGAACGGCGGCACCTGCAATTGGCGGAGATCCGATGTCAAGCGGAGTGTACTCTACCACTGTGAACACGGTGCTTGAACCCGGAGCAATGGTATTTGGGTTTTGGGCGCGGTCTTTCACGTTGCTCACATTCAAGGTGTAAGTTACCCCGAGTGTCATGGCGGGAGACGTTGTCAGAATCACAATATCGCCTGTCGCCCCAAACCTCGCGGCTGTGACAGACACACCGCCTGAGAGCTGGTAGTTGGACGCTGCGATGGCTGAAGGCGATGAAACCGGCTCGCTGAATTTGACTTCGACCTCAGAAAACCCGAGGTTCATGGCCCGTAGCAAAACGGGCGGTGTGGTGTCGGGCAACACTGTCAAAACTGCCTCGTCACTTGTGGCCGAACCCAGGTTGTTGGTCACAACACACCGGAAACGTGCGTTGTTGTCGCTAAGACTCACCGGCCCGTAAAGCAGTTCGGGTCCATCGGCGCCTGCCAACACCACGCTGTTCCGGAGCCAACGGTACGTGTAAAAGCCCACGCTCTGCAGCGTGACAGCGAACCTTGCTGTTCCACCCTCTACGACCGTTGTATTGGTTGGGTGCCCGGTGATAACCGGCGGGCCAAGACTGATCCCATAAGGGATGAGGTTTGTCGCCACAATAGGTGCCTGATCAACGCCGTCCGGCATTAACCATCGCACGGCGAGGTTGTCCCCGCCCGTGCCTTCTTTCATCAGCGCGGAAATGTAGTACGCCTTGCCCGCTGTTAGCTGGACGGCGGCTGACTGTTGCTCGCTGTACTTCGTCCATTCTCGGGAGCTTGTCCAACCTGGGACACGAGCAATGAGTCGCACATTTGCAGGATTATCGTCAGTGCTCAGAAACAGTGCACCCTCGTCGTCGCTGGCGATCCAGAACGTGTACGCGCCGGTTTTTGGGGGTACGATAAAACCATGCATTCGCTGCCCGTAGTTCTCGAGCACGTCTGTTGGCGCCTCGAAAAAGTCGGTGACATAATTCGTGCTTGTCGGGTTATTCGGGTAGGCAGGCGAATTTGTTAATGACGCGAGGTCGCTCCCCCCGATATCCATCCATACTTCGCGCAGGACCCCTCTGGAAGGCGGCGAGGCGTTGACGGTTGCAAGCCAGACATACAATGCCAGGGCCGACGAAAGAATACCCAAAAAGCCTTTCACAGTGATTCGGATTGGCATCAATCGTGCCAAATCCCTGAATTCTGGCAAGAACAGAGCCGATGGCTAAACAAAGCAAGACCACCGGAGCGGGGGCTTGCCCGAACTCCGGTGGTCAGCGTACGTGATTTGACGCTCTGTCTAACGTCGAGCGCGGAAGTACATCTCGGAACCTTCGGGTGTTATCTCGTACGGGCTTGTGGCACCTTGCACGTCACTCCAATCTGCCGGCGCCAGCGAAGAAGATTTCTGAAGCACGCCCTCGAATATTACCTGCACCTTGCCGTTGGCCAGCAGCTTAATTGAAACGCTTGGCTCGACCTCAGGCAAAGCGCGGGCGTAGGCTTTCACTGCATTGGGATTGCTCCGGTCGTTCACAAGAATCTTTGTGTTGTTCGGACCGTAGGTGAAGAACTCGAGGTTTCCTCCTCCGCCTCCCTGATACCAGACCAGCCTGATCGGGTACAGTCCCGGCTCGGACGTGATGAAGGCAAACGGGATGTCGCGCGCACCAGCACCGCGGTCCCGCGAGAACAAGACCAAACCGTCCGTCTGTCCCGGCGTGCCTATCTGGACTTTCCAGCCGTCATCGCCATTGACGCCGAACTTGTGATAACCTGCCGGCAATTCAAGGTATGCACAGATTTCGGCCGTGATGTTCTCGAACCTCGCATTTCCACTCAATCCAGTTCCCGGAATGCCCGGCACGGGATCGTCTTTCTGACCCGTCATCAGGGTTTGGAAATTGCCGATTTCTGACGGCGTGCCACCGGGATTCATTGTAACGTTCCAGTTTATGTAGCCGGGCACGATGTAGGCCCCATCAGGTTCAGGGCCAGGAAGTGCAACATTTGCAGGCGTGCCAGCCAACTGCGCCTCAGCAGCGGCAACAGTGTTGCCCCCGGGCCGGGCGGCGCTGGCTTGGGTTACCTTCACATGGAAGCCCGGTGTGCTCAGGTCCACCTTGTCCGCAGGCACTGCCGTCCCCGGAGGCACTGAGACGTAATCAATGACTGTAAACGTCCAGTAGTTTGTTGTGCCCGCGTAAATGAGCCCTGCGGTATGCGTTGACTTGGGCGCAAAAGGCGGGTTGGGAGTGTACATGACAAGCTTGTCGCTCGATCCGGGCACATCGGTCACTGTCGGCGTTACGGGCTGGCCGTCAATGACCATGCCGACCGTTTCATTGCCGAGGTCAGCCACTACGGCGCCCACAGCATCGCCAAACGGCAGGTTCACCAGCGCTTGGTCGAACCGCGGCTCGTCATTTGCAATGTCAACCGGGTTACCTGCGCCGACTTTGACAAGAATGGGTCCCGGTCCGCTCTGTTGATGTGTGTTCTGCCACAATGTGGCGTGGGTCGGCATCGGATATACGGAGAATTTGACCCACGGCCGAACCGGTCCCGCGTAGGTGTTGTATGCAGTGTAGGGTGACAGCAACTGCCCGCTGTTGGCCACCACTGACGGATAAGTACCTGAAGTATCGTTGACCAGAATCTGCGTTCCGGTATCCCGGTCGATGCTGAAAAACTCTGCATTCACTCCGCCTCCGCCCTGCCAGTACAAAAGCCGGATCGGATAAATGCCGTCTTCGAGGACAATCACTGTGAAAACTGCATTGGGGTTGTGGGCCGGGTTGCCGTTCTGCCCGCCCGGTGAATTCCGCCAACCAAGCAGTGTTCCGAGCGTATCTTTCGGATTTGGCGCTGAGATGCACACCCAGCCGTCATCGACGTTGGCACCCAAGACGTGAATGCCTGCTTTGAGCTCAAGGTAGGTGGTAAACTCACAGGCAAGATTGTCCAGCCCGTAGTTCGACGTTCCACTTCCCGGCACGCCAGGTATCTGAGTGTCACCGTTGAATATTCCCGCATTGGAAGCGGGGCCACCAGCGCTCTGCGCGTGACTGAAATTGATAACCTCGGGCACGTCGTAGGTTCCATCCGGGTTTGGCCCCGGCGCTACCATGTTCGGGTAAGGCAGACCATTGGTCCGGTTTATGTACCCGTTGCTCAATTGAATTTCGGGACGAGGCATGTTGTTGCCACCGCCGCTTTGACCGGTATAACGCCCGCCGTTCCCTTGGTTGCCATCCAAAGACCGATCGAGCTGATGAACACGGGCGCGGAACCCGGCGCCACTTACGTTAGACGGCGACACTTTGTTGGCGACCGGGATCGGACGCGTGTATGCAGGCACGCTGAAAGTCCAGGTGTTGGTTACAGTCTTTGTTGCGCCCCCCGCACTGGCATCGTTGTAAGTATAAGTGAGCACCACGTTGTTTGCCCCAGACGGGAGAAGGTTCGACATCGAGCTCTTGCGCGTGAGTGTGGTGACTCGGCCAACCTTGGTAGCGGCGATCGTTTGTGGTGTTCCGTTGATGGTTAACACTGCCGAATCGGGGTTCAGTGGCGACCCGCCGTCGGTGATGTCAATGACCAAGTCCTGGTCTGCGAATGTCCACAGATAACCCACTGGCGGGAGGGTTCTCGAAACATAGGGCGGAGTAGCGGGACTCTCGCGGTAAGCTTTGATGGGCGCCGGTGCGGTCAAATCATTGATCAGCCATTTCGTGCCAACATCATCGACAAAGAAAAACTCACAGCTCGAGCCTCCTCCGGTTTCGAAGAACATCAATCTGACCGGATAGAAACCGTCGGCTGGGATTACGACGTCCATGATGCTGTCGGTTGCGCTTCGATCACCAGCAGTCCCGAGTTGGACGCCCACTACGGCACCAGGTCCACGGCCAATCGAGAGCCTGAACCCATCGTCACTGTTGACTCCGAACCTGTAACCGCCGGCCTTGAGTTCAAGTATCGTCTCGATGGAAACAACGTAACGATCCGTTCCGTTAGGACCCGTGTTCCCGGTAATGCCCGGCACGGGCTGGTCTTCGAAAGCAGGCACGCTGTTGGCAGAGAAATTGCCCGCAGCGGCGGGTGCATCCTGATTCCAGTTGATCAGGTCCGGTATCGTAAAATAGCCTTCTGCATCAGCAGAGCCGATAACATTGCCAGAAGCGTCCATCCAATCCGTCATGGCGGTGTTCGGGTACGGCTCGCCCGTTGCCGGATCAATGTACCCATTGGCGATCTGGCGTTCGGCGTTCAAGTACTGTCCCGTAGCAGGATTCCGGTTGATACTCATTTGGTGGACCTTGGCTTTGAACCCTGGCTTGGTGAGATCAACACTCGGCAGCGCATATTCAGAGGTAACAGTGGTGGCAGTCCCTACCAGTGCTGTGTAGGTGAAGGTGTTTGTGAAAGGAGGGGTGCTGGTGGTGGCGTAGCCCACGGTGATCGTATTGACACCGCTGGACAGCGCGCCTGACGCCGGCCGGTAGATGATCCGCGAAATATCGCCAACCTTTGCCAAAACAGGTGTCACGGCAGCGCCGTTGACAGTCATGGTTACGGAACCTTCCAGCACAGAATAATCCCAGTCTTTCATGTCGATCATCACGCCCGCCACCGGGCTCCCCGGACCACCCGTGGTCTGGTTCACCATCGCAAGAGGCAGGCACGACACCATGTGCGGCTGGCCCGATTGCGCGTCGATCGGGTAAGTTGTGATCTTCAGGTTATCGATCCAGTGATTGTCGTATGATCCACCGGTGCGAGCAGCAAAGCCGAATCGCGCGGCAATTCCACTTCTCGGGAATTCCGTAATCGCGCGGAAAATCGGTACGTTGGTGTACACAACCACGTTGTTGTACACAAGATCAAGCGTTCCGTCAGTGTCAACGTGAATCTTGACAGGCCAGTAAACAGGCGAGCCGCCCGAGGTGGTCTGGGTGCGTATTGTAGTCGCACTGCCGATCGGCTGGGCACCAGTTGTTGTTGAAGCCGACCCTACGAGCCGATGGAGTTGAATCACGTTGTTCCATTTCAGGTCGATGGCCGGCGCTTCGGCAGGGGTACCGCCGTTGTTGTAAACATCGAAGCAAACAGTTAGACCCTCAATATTGCCCGGGCCCTCCTCGCTGTATGACCCGTCAGCAAAATCCCCGAAGAAGAATGACAAACCATCTGCTCCATTGCCACTTCCGATGTAGAGGTCGAATGTAACATCGAACCCGCCGATGACTTCGCCAAAGTCGAAGTCATCTATGATTGCGGCGCTTTGCTGGCTGCCGGTGGTCGTAGTAAGTTTCAACACGCCGCTGTTGCCCACACCACCAGTCGAGTGATCGTAATCAACAGCGTTGCCGTAAAGGTTGACGCCGATCGGAATGCCACTGTTAAAGTCGGCGTTGAACGTGCCTGCCTGGTCGCGGTTGCTCCCAAGAAGCAAGCCAAGGCAGATTGAGACGATAAACGAGTTTGACGTTTTCACTGGTCTTCTTATGGGTTAGTGGGTTGTCGGCCAGAGACCACAGTGGAGTGGAGCAATGCGGAGCAGAGAGATTCTCATTCCCCGACTGCACTCGCACACGGGGAATGCGGATATCGTGCATACGAAAATCCCTCCGGCGGCTGGTTTGGTTGGTCAGCCCGCGAACATTCGCCGCACAAGCTTCCGAGGTCACTTGGCCGTGCCACGGCACATGCCATGGCGAGGTCGAGATTTCCTCGCAGGCAACTGCGATTGTCAAGCGTTTTCGGCGTCTCGATAACCGCGGCGAATTGACTCAAAAAGAATGTTACCGTGGGAGGGGGGAAAAGGGTTGAGGAAACCATTCGTTGACTCAAAAAGGGTGTTACCGAGCGATGGACACCAAAATGAGTCAACTGACACGTGAGGAAGTGCTGGCGAAGCGGCGGGAGTCCCGCATTTGCGGGACGCGGGCCGGCAAGGAA
>JAAYVR010000266.1 GCA_012517065.1 Verrucomicrobiota bacterium
CCCAAGGCCCTGCAGGAGCGCGGCGATTCTTCGCCGCACCCAGCCGGTGTATGTTCGGGCACTAGATTTGCCTGATTGAAACGGGCCGCACGACCGGTCGTCGGCTTGATGCGGCCGAGGACGGCCGCGCTCCCGAACGCCGTTGCTTTCCCAAGGCCCTGCAGGAGCGCGGCGATTCTTCGCCGCACCCAGCCGGTGAATGCTCGGACGCCCGATTTGCGTGATTGAAGCAGGTGCACCACCGGCCGTCGCGTTGATGCGGCCGAGGACGGCCGCGCTCCCGAACGCCGTTGCTTTTCCAAGGCCCTGCAGGAGCGCGGCGATTCTTCGCCGCACCCAGCCGGTGAATGCCCGGACGCCCGATTTGCGTGATTGAAGCAGGTGCACGACCGGTCGTCGGATTGGTGCGGCCGGGGACGGCCGCGGTCCCGGCGCGATTGCATTTCCACCGCGTCGGCAGGCGCTCGGCGATTCTTCGCTTATAAACGCGATAACCTGCCTGCTTTCCAGCCGGCTATTAACAACGCTTGCTTTTTGAACTGCAACAGGCAGACTTTTTCGCAAGCCGAATCTGAGTTGACGCCGACCTCAATCAGGCTTCCACAGATTCATCGAAAGCAAATTATGCGTACGACTTACGTTGCACCTTTCACGGATGGAACAGCGCGAGAAACACAGCGCAAGACCACAGCTCCGACAACCGCAGAAAGCGGCCCAAAACCGCAGAGAGGCGATATTCTGTTAGTTGGATTTGACCTTGGCACCAACACGTCCTGCGTCAAAGCCGCATGGTCAAATTCACCCGAGCTTGTCGTCAACGAGATCATCCCGACTGCTGTTGGGTACGCTCGCGAGGGTCTGATCGACAACCTGCTTCCTGGGAACGCCAAAGTGTTGTACGGTCACGCAGCATTGAAAAACAGGCTCTATCTTCGCATGGTGTCACCGTTGGCGAATGGCATCGTTAACGATCGCGCCGCAACACACGACTTCATTCGATACATCCGCCAGGTGATAAATGCGCCAAGCGGGACTGAGATTCGCGCTGTTGTTGGCCTGCCTGCAAGCGCGGATCGCGCTGCGCATGACCAACTGATGCAGGTTTTGACCGGATTTTTCGACAAGGTGATGCTGGTGCCGGAACCGTTTCTTGCGGCGTTGGGATTCCGGGACGAGTCGCGGCTGTCCGATCCTTCATACATTGACCCGGTTCGAAACTCGATTTTTGTGGATATTGGCGCCGGCACAACGGACGTGTGTCTTGTCCAAGGATGTTTCCCAACAGGCGAGGATCAAACCAGCATGGCGTTTGCTGGTGACATGGTCGATTTGCTGATTCACTCTGCGATAAGGTCTGCGTATCCCGACGTTGACATCTCCATTCCGAAGGTGCGCGAGATCAAAGAGCAATACTCATACGTGGGCAAACTCGACTCACAGATTCAGGTCGGCGTGCTGGTTGGCGGAAAACCGCGGAAGCTCGATCTGACAGTGATTATTGGCGACGCCTGCCAGCAACTGCTGGTGCGCGTCCTCGACTGCGTCAAGGGGGTGATTGCCCAAGCCTCGTCCGACAGTGTTGGTGAGGTTCTCCAGAACATCATTCTGACCGGAGGCAGCAGTTTGATACGGAATTTCGATTCCGAGCTTCAGCATCTCTTGGTTGAGGAAGGATACGAGAAACCGCGGGTGCTGACCGTTGGGCCAAACCACAAGGAACTCGTTGCCAAGGGCGCGCTGGTTGCCGCCCGCCAGGCGAAAGAGAATCAGTGGACCACTCTTACGACGTGACAATCAACCGGTCTGCAGCGCGGGGTTGTTAATGCATTTCGACGTCGCATGTGCCAATGCCTGGCCGATAGAAATTGAATTGGACATTCGGGTGATCGGCAAGCAACGACATCGGAACCGACGTGTCCACGATTCGCTTGGATATCATCAAGGTGGTCAGCCGTTGACCGAACGGGTTGTCATGTTTGCCTGCGTGCCAGATTGAGACCTTTTCTGCCTTCCATGTTTCGACCGGGCCAACGCTTATCGCCTGAGTTGGCACAAGGGCGATGTTGCCTCCGCCCGAGGTGCGCGCGTTCTGGGCGACAGTCAGCGGGTGCAAATCAACAATACGCGTGGTCAAGCGGCGATATTCCTCCGGTGACGGCGGCGTTTCACGGTACCTGCCGCGCCGACGAACCGGGTCGTTGAACGCCCAGTGTTTGACGTCGCCCTGGCCGCCCTGCATTACAACGCATCGCACTCCTGCGTCCCATGATCGGCGGTACTCGGCGGTGTCGGCTTTCGGAAAATGCAGGTTCGCGTCGGGCATTCGCAGTTCGCGCCTGATGCGGTTGAAACACAACTCGCGGTCAGCACGTTCGAATGACATCGGATGCGTTACGGGGACTTCGCGTCCTTCGAGCACCCATTCGTCCATTGCCCAGAAATGGGCTGACCGGACATTTAGGTTGAGCTCGTTGACGATGCGCGCCACGAGCGGCAATTGCTCGGTGGGACCGATCGGGCCGCAGATGCCAACCGGGTTGTCTTCGGTGGATTGCTGCCATGCGCGGATGTATTCGAGAGCTTCGGCAAGGTAGAATTCCTCCAACGTGTCGTAAAAGACAACCTTGAAGCCTGGACGTGAGAGCCTGAGCATTTTTTCAGGTGTGAGACTCGCCGCGTCCCGGATGATCTCGTCGTCGAGAGTTGTGTAATCCCACCAGTCTGGTGCAATGACGCTCAATTTGCGTGGCATAGGCAATCCTCGTTAACGGCGGCCAGACTATACCGTCGTCACTGCGGGCGCAACCGATTTGATTTTGATTTCGGACCGGTGGCAGATAGGATGTTGGGACATTGGCGCCTTTTGTTGCGCCATGAACCTTGCGATTGCACTGAAGGATTTGCACTGAGTGACATCATCACATGCAGACACGCATTGGCATTCTTACCGGAGGCGGCGATTGCCCCGGGCTAAACGCTGTGATTCGCGCCGTGGTCAAAACGGCCGCCCAAAGAAGCTGGCAAACCATCGGCATCCTTGGCGGCTTCGAGGGGCTCCTTTCACCCGTTCGCACGCGGCCACTCGATTACCACGAAATGGACGGTTTGTTGTTTGTGGGCGGGACAATTCTCGGCACTTCCAACAAAGGGCATTTTGCGGCGAAGACGGGCCATGGCGAAGCACGGCGAATTCCCGAGGCGGTTTTGGACGAAGCATGCCACAATTTCAAGCAACTCGGGCTTCGCGCTCTGGTGGTTGTCGGCGGTGACGGGTCGTTGTCGATCGCACAACAGCTATTTGAACATGGGATGCCCGTTGTGGGTGTGCCCAAGACAATCGACAACGACATCGAAGCCACCGCGGTGACATTCGGATTTGACTCGGCGGTGCACTGTGCGACAGACGCTCTTGACAGGCTCCGCACCACCGCTGCCAGTCACGACCGCGTCATGGTCCTCGAAGTCATGGGTAGGTACGCCGGCTGGATTGCCGTGCACGCAGGAATCGCTGGTGGCGGCGACGTCATTCTCATCCCGGAGATACCATTTCGCTACGAGAGCATTTGCGAGAAGATTGCCGATCGCGAACGCGCCGGGAAGAAGTTCACCTTGGTTGTGGTTGCCGAAGGCGCCAGACCCGAAGGCGGCACTTTCTCGACAGTTGGACCTGCCGAAACAAACCGCGAAGCACGGCTCGGCGGCATCGGATCAACCGTTGCAGCCGAGATACAGAAGCGGACCGGAAAAGAAACGCGCGTGTGCGTGCTGGGCCATTTACAGCGTGGTGGGGCGCCAACGAGTTTCGATCGTTTTCTTTGCACGCGTTTTGGCGCACATGCGGTCAGGTTGATCGAAGAAGAACGGTACGGTTGCATGGCGGCCTATCGCCCACCCGAGATTATGCCTGTGAGAATAAGCGATGCCATTGGCAGGCTGCGAACTGTTCCACGCGACGGCGAGCTTGTCAGAATAGGCCGCGCGCTTGGCATCAGCTTCGGCGATTGATTTGGCGATGTTGCGCCCGCGGCCATTAGAGTCCCGCCTATAGGCGGAAACATTTCATCAAACTAACCGTGAGCACTGTTCAGTGAACTGCCTGTGTTCCGCGTAAACGCGGAACCCTAACAGCATTGGTTGTCCCGCGCGTTGGACGCCCTCATACCCGCGGCACGTCAGGGTCAAGTTGCCGGGGCTTGATCAGCAGCACCAGCAGGACCGAGATAATCCCGAAACTTGCGAATATGCCGAGGATCATCCCCAAAGGCACTTTTTGATCCCTGAGAATCCCAAAGAACCAGTCTGCAATCCCGCCGCAGCTTATGCTGACGAAATTCATGATGCCGTAACCAGTTGCGCGCAGATGCGGCCGGGCAACCTGACACAAAATCGGCATGTTGTTCGAATCGAAAAAGCCCCATCCCCATCCGAAAAGAGCAAGGAACAAAACGGCGACCCACAACGCTTTCGTCTGTGGCGAGTATCCGACGCCGAACATCGCGACTGTTATGCAAGCTGTGCCGATGGCGCTTGTGTAAATCCGGCCGCGCATTGTGCGCCGTGTCCACCGGTCCGCCAGCCATCCTCCCACCGCAGCTCCAAATATGCATGCGACAACCCAGTAGAACGTCGCCGATACACCTGCCTTTCCCTGGCCGATCCCGAACTCGGCTTTCAGGATTGCCGGCATCCAATCACGCACAATCCATCCTGCCATTGCAGGCAGCGTGAAATAAAGAACAAGTAGGATGAACGAAAAGTTGCCCAGCAGCTCGCCTGCGACAGCTTTTGGCGAGGCTTTTGCGGCCTCAACTCTCGCTGCCGAACGTGGTGCGTTCTTCAACAGAATGAACAGAGGCACAGCGTAAACCACACCAACAATGCCGCAAGTATCGAACATCCAACGCCACCCAAAATCAGGGTGATCTGCTGCATATCCGCTGAATCCGCCGATGATTACCCCAAGGTAAATGCCGATCTGATGCAGGCTCACTGCGCGCGATCGTGTCGGCCCAGCGTGATAGTCTGCTATCAGTGCGAGAGCCGCGGGAATGTAAAAGGCTTCGCTGATACCCATGGCAGCGCGTGTCACAAGAAGTTGTTGGTAAGTGGTAACGTGCCCGGTAGCCCATGTGATCGCCGACCAAACGATCAAGCTGCCAAAGATCACATGGCGCCGGCTGAATCTGTCAGCCAGAAAACCTCCTATCGGACTCAGGAACGCGTATGTCCACTTGAAAAGCGCAAGAATCTTACCCCAATTCGCCTCGAACTGTATGTCCGGGATGTCCCCCATTACCGAAAACTTCATTGCGGCGAGCATCTGCCGGTCGAGGTAGTTGAGCAACGCCACTGGCACAAGAAGGACGACCACTGTCCATGCGTAACCGGCGCCTTTTTCGTCGAGCCATTTCATGGGGTGACAACGTTCTCCGGTTTACCTTGCACGAACGCCCGAACGTTGGCAACGGCGGTCTCCAACAGGCGCTGTCGTGCAGCGCGTGTGGCCCATGCAATGTGCGGCGTTATGAAGCAGTTCTTCGCTGTCAACAGCGGATTGTCGGACGACGGAGGTTCCACGCACAACACGTCCAGACCCGCGCCAGCGATGCGCCCTGAGTTGAGCGCCTCAGCAAGCGCCGACTCGTCCACCAACGGCCCGCGGCTGGTATTGATGAGAAACGCCGTGGGTTTCATCAGGTTCAAGCGCGCGGCGCTCACCAGCCCCAGGTTCGTGTCCGTGAGCGGACAATGCAGGCTCACCACGTCGCTTTCGCAGAACAGCGTGTCAAGGTCCACGGCTGTGCCTTCCTCGGCAGGGACTGATGCGGCGAACACATCATGGTAAATCACTTTCATTCCGAAGGCGCGCGCCAGTTTGCCCGTTTCACGCCCGATTCGGCCAAATCCGACAATTCCCATCGTCAACCCCGCCAATTCCACCAATTGGAAACGCCAGTAACAGAAGTCCTCGCTCCGCGTCCAGTCGCCTGCTCGCACTGACTCTGCGTGAGCTGCCACGTGTTGCGTGAGGTTGAGCAGATGGGCAAAAACCATTTGCGCCACTGAGGCTGTGCCATAGGTTGGAACATTGGTGACGATGATGCCACGTTGTTTGGCGGCGGCAACGTCCACGACATTGTATCCCGTGGCCAGCACGCCGATGTACCGCAGCGTGGGCAGTTGCACGATTGTGTCGCGGTTCAGAATCGTTTTGTTGGTCAAGATAATCTCAGCGCCCATGGCACGGCCGAGCACCTGATCCGGCGGTGTGCGCGGATAAATGGTGTACGATCCAAGGGCTTCCAATGGCGACCAGTCGAGATCGCCCGGATTGAGTGTGTACCCGTCTAATACGACTATGCGCATGTCAAATGTGCAACTCTGTCGGTTTGGCCGGGCCCCAATTTCCAAGTCCGCATAGCGCGCGCAATGTTTGCAGGTCGCCGCACAGGGCGCGTTGGAACAGAGCGAGGTCAGAAGCGTGGATGAGCAGGTTGGCGCCCATTGAATGGAAACGCGCCATTGCTTCCGGGGAACCGAAGAAATGAATCCCGGCGCCAAGACCGGCTGCGCGCGCAAGGCGCAGGATTTTCTCGCAAGCGCGCAGGAACTCCGGGTGTTCGTACTGCTCGGGCAATCCCAAACTGCATGAAAGATCGTGCGGTCCGATCAACACTGCATCGAGTTCAGCCACTGCGAGAATATCGTCCAGCGCGAGGATCGCCGGAACACTCTCGATGTTGACTATCAATGGCTCGACGTTGCGCCTGTGAAGGTAATCTTCGAGCGCGGGTTCGAACAGCTCGCCGTTCAGCCGCCGCGCAAGGCGTTCCCCTTTGACAGGGCGAAACTTGACCGCACCAGCCATCGTCCGCACCTGAGCAGCGGACTCGATGTAGGGCGCAATAATCCCGCCCGCGCCAACATCGAGTGCCATCGTAGCAGCGAACGGATCGGGTGACGGCACGCGCACCAGCGGCGGCAGTCCCATGCGCGCATAGGCCTGACACATCCAACCAAGCTGCGCGCGGTCCAACGGGATGTGCTCCGTGTCAAGAAACACAAAGTCAAGGCCGGAGGCAGCCACGGCTTGCGCACAAACAGGCGAAGTCGAGGTTATCAACGTGCCGACCATGGTTTTGCCGGCGCGAAGGCGCTGTGCAAGAGTTTCCGGTTTCATTCGAGCGGTGGCCAATTCAATTCCCGATTCCTGCGCAGGGGCGGTCATCTTGGCGCGTTGCCGCGGCACCAGGAATCAAGCAACTCAACAATTGTTTTGAGAATGATCACCATGATCATGAGTATCATCACCGTCTTGCGGTTTTGCCCGGGGCGGAGGCGGATCAAAAATGATTTCGTGCGCGCCGAGTTCTTCGAGCATCCAGTTGATGTCTTCTGAACCGCCCGTTTCCAGATTGCGTTCGTCGCACCTACGCACGCACTCTTTGAGCAATTTGATCAACTTTGGCCGCAAGGCCGGATCGACCGCGGCCTCGCGCGGGGTTTTCCCATCCAAGACGGGCTGCTGTTTATCGAGCCACGCGCGGCCCTCAGTAACCCTGATGTCTGATTCAATCGGTGCCTGACCGCTTGTAGGGAAGCAGATCGAGGATCGCAGGGTATTTTCTGACTCTGCCAACAGGCGTGGCGGGACCAATTCACGGTCGTAGTCGGGCTCTTCCGACTTCAGTTTCTCGGAAAAGTCTGCAAATTCCTCGCCGCGGGATCACACCCTGTCGCCCATCGCGCTTTCGAACCGCGCCTTGAACTCCGAAAGCTGCTCATGCCCAATTGCTTCAAGTCGGCATTGCCCCTGACCCAGAAGCACTCGCCCGGACACAACTTTGGTTGTCTTGCCAATTGCGAGTGGCTTCATCGACTTATCGATCCACACACGCGCTTCGGAAAATCCCTCACGGCGCTCGGCGCATGTGCGGCCACTGGCGTCGCGCTTGAAGAAAAACTCGCTCAGCAGATAGGCATAGCGATCAAGGTCGGTTTTACCGGTGGTATCTTTGATCTCAGACACTGTCCTGGCAGGATCAGTCGAGCTGTTGACCAGCCAGCTCAAAGTCTTCGAGGTGACGTTGCGTTCGATCTTCCTAAATACATAGTAGTGCCCTGACGAAAACGGGTTGAATATGCAGTCTGGCTGGCAACTGTAATTGCTAATGCGGTTTGTGGCGCACTCCGCGTTAGTAATCATCCGCTGCGTCGCCGAGCAATGGTGACGTCTCGATGCCTTGCCCATACGCCGGCAAGAATGCCGCAACAGCGGTGCCATGCCAGTAGAAAACAGCGCAGTCATCCCAACTCAGGCCAGAGCTTGAATCGCTCACAGTGCCCTGGACCCAACCCGAGAATCTCACGGCCTGACCGGCCCAAGACACCCAAAGCTTCATTCCGGTGTGAGTTCCGGACCAGTTGGCTGGATTGACCTTGTGCCAACCACGAAACAAACAGAACACAAGAAAAAGTCGCTCGGATAGTCCGGGCTTTCAGCCCTTGGATTGTGGAAAGTGATGTCGAGATGGCCCTTGTCGTGGGGCTTAACCCCACGCTGGTATGGATCGCGCCGTTGGCGCTTTGTTGATTGGTCGGGCCATCGGACTGGAGTGAATGCGAAGTGTAGTCGAATGGTTCTGGTCAATGCCCGGCTGCAGGACTAGCGTGATCGAAACCAGCGTACGGTCGGTCGTCGGGTTGATGCGGCCGAGGACGGCCGCGCTCCCGGCGCCGTTGCGGTTTCCAACGCGTCGATAGGAGCGCGGCGATTCTTCGCCGCACCCAGCCGGCCAAAGATCGGTCGTCGGATTTGCGTGATTGAAACAGGTGCACGATCGCTCGTCTGGTTGATGCGGCCGGGGACGGCCGCGCTCCCGCTGCCGTTGCGATTTCCAGCGCCCTGTGGGAGCGCGGCGATTTTTCGCCGCACCCAGCCGGTGAAAGATCGGGCGTCGGATTTGCGTGATTGAAGCAGGTGCACGATCGGCCGTCGGGTTGATGCGGCCGAGGACGGCCGCGCTCCCGGCACCGTTGCAGTTCCCAACGCCCTGTGGGAGCGCGGCGATTCTTCGCCGCACCCAGCCGGTCAAAGATCGGTCGTCGGATTTGCGTGATTGAAACAGGTGCACGATCGGTCGTCGGGTTGATGCGGCCGGGGACGGCCGCGCTCCC
>JAAYVR010000267.1 GCA_012517065.1 Verrucomicrobiota bacterium
CACGAGCCGATGCAACCTGCGTTGTCAGGGCTGTTGGGTTGATGTGTCGGGGCCGGAGCGCCGACTCGAGTTCGAGGAACTTGATCGTGTGGTGCAAGGAGCAAAGCGGGCCGGGAACTCGTTCTTTGGATTGCTTGGGGGCGAACCATTCCTGCACCCGGCGTTGTTGGATCTGCTGGATGCGCACAAGGACTGCTACTTTCAGATTTTCTCGAACGGCCATTTCATAACCGAGAGCGTGGCAAGACGGTTGCGAGAGATTGGAAACGCGACACCGTTGATCAGCATCGAAGGACGCGAACTGGTGAGCGACAAACGGCGGGGCGGGCGTGGCGTGTTTGGTCGCTCGATCCGTGCGGTTCAGGAATGTGTGCGGGCTGGACTGATCACCGGGGTGGCGACCAGCATCTGCCAAAACAACATAGACGATCTGTTGAGCGAAGCGTGGCTGAAAGAACTGATTGCGTTGGGTGTTCACTATGTGTGGTTCTACGTTTTCCGCCCATCAGGTCCAAACCCCGGTCATGAACTTGCTTTGCGGCCTGAACAACAGGTGCAGGTGCGGCGATTCGTGGTTGAAATGCGCACGAAAATGCCGATAGCAATTGTGGATTCGTACTTTGATCACCGTGGTGTGGCGCTGTGCCCAATGACAACCGGAATCAGTCATCACATCGGTCCCGGGGGGGACATCGAGCCGTGCCCGGTCATTCAATTCGCAGTCGAGAATGTCCGGGACGCGCGCGGGGTTTACGATCTGATCACGCACTCGGCGTTTCTGAGGGATTTTCGCGAGGCAGCCGCGAAAACGACGCGCGGCTGCATACTGCTGGAGCGACCGGATCTCGTAAAGCAGTTGGTGATCAAGCACGGGGCGCGAGACACAACGAGCCGCGCAACCGCCATGGCCGAAGTGGAGGCAATGCGGCCACGGCCGAGCCAGTGGCTGCCGGGCCGCGAGATTCCCGAACGGCATTGGATGTACCGTTGGGCAAAGCGACTGTGGTTTCACGACTTCGGCGTTTATGACGGGCGGCTTGACAGCTCCGCGACGCGGAAAATGCCGTGCATCGGTTCCCTGCCCGAGGAAAGATGCGATTGCGCTTCCGTCCCGTCGGGTTCATCTTCTTCACAAGACCATGGCTGATTTGGCAATCATAATCCCGCGCCACGTCGCGCAGCACCGCACGCGCGAGACTGCCGATGGCATTCCTCCTGTGGCAGCAACCCGGTTTCGGCTCCGGAATATCGCCCGGGAATACGTCGCAGAATTCAAGCTTGTCGCTCCGTTGCCGGCGGAGGAATTGACCCGGCACGCCACAAACGTTCTTGCAAGGGCGGGCGGTGAAGAGGCTTGGCGCGACTTTGTGGCGGTACTGTTGAACAACGAGATGTGGCGCGACACGGTGGCGGCCGTTCCATATAACAGGCGGCTGCTACTATTGCCGAAATGTTTGAGGAATGAGGCTGACTGCAAGGGGTACTTCGACGAGTTCGGTCTTGTGTGCCAACAATGCGGTGCGTGTGCGATTCGCGATTTGCAGGAAGAGGCAGAAAAGCTTGGTTACGCGGTTATGGTTGCGGAGGGATCGCAGATTGTGACCTCGCTTTTGCAGGCCGGGCGGATAGATGCGATTCTGGGCGTAAGTTGCCTGAACGTGCTGCGGAAGGCCTACCCTTACATGGAAGCTGGCGCTATTCCGGGCCTCGCGATTCCGCTGCTCCAAGACGATTGCCAGAACACCACAGTCGATATGGACTGGGTGTGGGAATACATAACGCTCAGCAGCGATGACCAAACGCATCGGCTGGACCTTGGCGCGCTGCGGCACGAGGTCGAAAGCTGGTTCACCCGCGAATCAATTGAAACATTGGTCGGTCCGGCAGAAGGTGAAACAGAAGTAATTGCACGGGATTGGCTGGCTAAAGGGGGAAAACGCTGGCGCCCGTTTCTAACTGTGGCGGTCTTTCAAGCGCTACGTGATGACCCGGAAGCGCCAATCCCGCCTGAGGTGTGCAGGGCTGCCCTTGCAATCGAGTGTTTTCACAAGGCATCGCTTATTCATGACGATATCGAGGACAATGACTCTGAACGGTACGGTGAGCGAACTCTTCACGCGGCATATGGAGTGCCCGTGGCGTTGAACATCGGAGACCTTTTGATTGGTGAAGGCTACCGTCTGCTTGCCACGAGCCAATTCGATGAAGCCCAAAAAGCGCGCATGCTCAGAATCGCCGCCGAAGGGCAACGGCAATTGTGCCAGGGGCAGGGATCGGAATTGAATTGGGACTGTGTGCCAAGGCCACTGAGCTCGTTGGAGGTGCTCGAGATTTTTCAAAAGAAGACCGCACCCGCGTTTGAAGTGGCATTGAAACTCGGTGCTCTGTGTGCATGCGCACACAACGAGGCTTTGCGTGGACAAGCATCATACCAAGTTCCCCATCCAGTAGCGCCAGGAAAGACGAATCCTGAAAAAGACACCCAGCCTGGTTGTTATGAAAAACTCGCGCCTGTGCTGAAGCAATTCAGCGCGGCGCTCGGTGTGGCGTATCAGATTCGGGACGACCTGGCTGACTGGGCTGCCCATTTCAACGGAAACGGTTTGGCGAAACTAAGGCCAAGCCTTGTTCTCGCCATCGCCCACGAGCGCGCTCGTGGTGACGCGAAGAGGTTGCTTGACGGTCTCTGGCGGAGGCAATCAGATGTTGATGTTAGTCCAACGCAGCTCATGGCCTTGTGCGCGGACCTTGAAGCTGGCAATCGGGCGCAGACCTTGCTTGACACATTCCGCGAAGAAGCCATCCGCGCTTTGAGCGGTCTCGACAACACAAGCCTCAAAGGACTGCTGCGGCGGGCCATTGGTAAAATATTCAACGAGTTGGAAATCAAGGGGTGGTGCAAAGAGTTCCAAGCCGCCCGCGTTGCGGCGCAGAACACTCAAGCGCCAACCTGAACGGGGTTTTGTCCTTGATCGGGGTCGAAGGTCCCCACGGAGTAACATTTCTATTCTTTCACAATTTCGATGCTGCCGGCATTTCTAGCTACGCTGCTGTTTTCGGTTTCGGTCATCGCTGCAAGCCGGTCCACGCGTTTGCTCGGCGCAAACGCTGCCAATTTTGGGCGGACGATCGTGGCCGTGATACTGCTTGGCGTTTGGGCATTCACACTTGGCTTGGGCTTTGGCGGTGGGGCATTTCGATGGTTTTTTCTGAGCGGGATGATCGGGTTTGGCGTGGGTGACATGGCATTGTTTCACGCTTTTCCGAGGCTTGGGCCGCGTCTTTGCAGTCTGTTGATCAACTGTCTTGCGGCGCCGTTTGGGGCAATCGTCGAATGGGCATGGCTGGGCACTGGATTATCGGCAGTCCAAGTCTTGTGTGGTATGGCCATACTAAGCGGGGTTGGATTGGCTCTTGCTCCAGAAACGAATTCGCAATTGCCCGTGCGTTATGGGAAGAGCCGTTTGATGGGCATCTGTTACGGTACGTTGGCCGGGTTTGGCCAGGGACTTGGCGCTGTCGTCAGCCGAAAAGCGTATGCAGTGGCCTCGGCATCGGGCTGGTCAGTCGATGGCGGGACGGCTGCATTTCAACGTATTCTTGGTGGATTACTGATAGTATCTGTGCCAGTTCTGTGGTTGCAGGGCCGGGGCTTTTTGAAACAGTGGTTTGATGCCCGGAGTACGGCGAAGGCATCTGAGAGAAAGTCCGATGCCGAAGTCCGGTCGGAGAAGTCCGCGAATGGCAATGCGGTTTCGAGCGACGCACGAGATGAAAGGCGACGCGCTTTGTTTTGGGTGCTATTGAATGGCCTTGCCGGTCCTACCGTCGGCGTTGCGTTTTATCAGTGGGCATTGCGAACAACCCCAAGTGGACTTGTCTTGGCCATCACTTCAACCACACCGCTGGTGGTGATTCCATTCGCATATTGGTTTGAAAAAGACAGGCCGGGACCGAGATCGATTGCGGGCGCTGTGATTGCGGTAGCCGGCGTTGTAGTGCTGGCGTTTGCAAGATGATTGGCGAAGCGATCCAGCCCGAGAAACTCACCTGCCTGGCGGGCGCCTCGAATGACCAGCGGTTTGCGTCCGGGGCGGTTTCGCCATTCTGACGACAGTAACTCAGCGTCTCTTTTCAAGGTGGGTCTGGTTTCAGCATCTCTCCAACCAAAAGACAATTTGATTTCAGCAAACTTGGGTTTCGGGTTACAGGGTCATTTCAGTTGTCCAGCCGGTCAATCTTGTGATTGAGCAAGCAGTTTCAGCAGGTTGGCCCTGGTCAGCAAGTCCGCATCCTGCTCCCGTTCAAGGAACGGGCGGACATCACGCACCACCCCGCCCCAGTCGGCACTGGCGACCTTCCGGGCGACGGCTTTGCGCCAGGTGTGCGCTGTCAGAGCCGGCCCGCCCCAGCCGGTCTGGGCCAGCGCGTTGTTCAGCAACGTCAGGTTCGGCGCTGGCCAGGAGCGATCGGACAAATACCAGACCAGATCGAACACATCGCGCCCCTTGAGCCAGGGACGGGCCAGCACGGCGTGCAACTTGCCGGCCAGCAGCGACGCCGGGTCGTGGTGTTGCAGGTGCAGCGTGACGTGCCGCCGCACAATCGAGGTTGCCAGTCCAGCGCCTGCCGGCGGGCGGGTGTCCAGTTCCACCTTCACCGACAACACTTCCGAGCGATGTGGACTCAAACCCAGTTCAAACGGCAAGCCCGGCAAATTCACAAATGCGGCCCGAACAGTCTTTCGGTCATTGACTGTCACCCGTACGGCATAACCCTCCGCAGCGAAATCAGCCGCCACCGATTTGAGGTAATCCCGAAACGCGACCGGCGCTTCTGCTCTCTCCAGCGCGAAGTCCAGGTCCTCGGAAAAGCGCGGCAGCCCGTAAAGGAATCGCAGCGCCGTGCCGCCCTGGAAGGCCCAACATCGAAACGCGCCCCGCTCTTGGAGCGTTTGCAGAATGCGGGCCTGCAGGTATTCACGGGCCAGGCAGCGCGCCAACAGAGGATTTGCCTGCCCTGAGACAATTTGCCGGAGGTGGTCTTTCACAGCGGTTCGATCCTTTCGGCCTCGCACAACTGCAGGAGGCGCTTGACGGCCCGGCGCAACTTGGCGCTGCCGCTGCCTGCGGTCAGTTGGCGAAGCGTCTCGGGGTTCAATCGCTCGAGGTTTTGCAGCCGCAGCTCGCGCAAATAGCCTGCGTCATCGGCGTGCGGTGTCAGGTAAACCAGGTCCAAGAACGCCTTTTCAGGCGTGGCCACAAATACCGCCTGCCCACCGCCGACGTCGCGCCGCGTGTAGCCGTGAAACCAGGACGGTTTGATGTGTTGGTAAAGGAACGTGCCCAGCGGCGTGCGCACCTCCTCCGGCCGCCCGGTTGTCACGCTAGTCACCACCGGGACGTGTTCGGGAATCAACCCATGCTCCGCCAGAGCGGATTGCAGGCTCACGTAAGAGGCCTTCTTCAATCGGTTGGCCAGAAGGAAGGGATGGGGCTGGACTTTGCGATAAGGCTCGGCCAATGCATACCAGCCGCGGCGCAACTGGAGCAGCCGCCCGTCATTTACCCAGCGGCTGAACTGGCGACGCAGATCGTCCGGGTCAACATCGCCCGCCAACAGGAAGCCCGTGTTAAACACCGGCTCGTTGGCCACCTTGAGGAGCAATTCCGGCCACTTCATGGTTGGAATTTGCCAAAGATGACCAGTTGTTGCAACAGATATGTGCTGGCGCCGGCCACTTTCAGCATGCCAATCTGCTTTGCGGCCTACCTACCGCAAGGCTGAAACCGGCAAAGATTGTTCGACCGCGCGCTGCGCGCGCGGAAAGGGAAAAGGGTAAAAGGGTAAAAGAACAGAGGGTAATCATAAAAGGTCACCTTGCAGCGGACCCGCATACCAACACACAACGGAAGCCGATGTCGCCGAGGCGAACGTCTGGCGAGCCGATGCAGCGGCGGGACGACAGCAGCAACCTTGGTCCGCAGTTGCCCCAGGACGCCCCGCGCAACACACGGTATTTCCACCCATTGTCATACCAGTCCTCGCACCATTCCCACACGTTGCCCCCCATGTCATACAACCCATGCCGGTTCCAAGTGAAGCTTCCCACGGGCGATGTCCTTTCATATCCATCCCGATACCCTTCGATTGCAAACGAATCAGCACTCGTCTCGTCGTCATAGTTCCCCGCCCCGCGCGGGGGCGGCCACGGGTTGTCCCAATGATATCCACCACTGATCAGTCCCGCATTTAGGCGGATTTGAAACGAGCATTCATCGAGCAGCAGCCCTCTGAACGTTGTACGTTGAGCGTTGTACGTTGAACGTTCTCGAACAGAAGGCCGAACTGATCAAGCTATCGCCACTCTCAACGTCCAACGTACAACGTTCAACTTACAACGTTCAACTGCGCCGCGGGTTTGCCAAGCGAGTGGCGCTGTCCGCCCGCGGCTGTTAGCCGGATGCCAATATGAGGACAGACACGTTGTTTGGGCATGACGACAAAGCGGCAGCAAGCTGCCGCACTCCAAACGCTTCGCGCCTACCAACGCCCACCGAATCCGCGGCTGTTCGAGTGCCGCCTTTAGGCGGCTTTGAAACGAGCATTCATCGAGCAGTAATACCTCTGAACGTTGAACGTTGAGCGTTGTACGTTGAACGTTCTCAAACAATTAACCGTCGGGAAACGTGCATGGTCCGGGCTTTCAGCCCTCGTTGATACTGATCTGGCGTCTGTCACCTGGGCCGTTGGCCCAGGCTGGTATGGCGCAGGGCCTTCGGCCCTCCAGTTACTGGTCCACGAACACCTACGGTCTGAAACACAGTCAAGGGCGTTTATGGCTGGAGTAATCAGCTGCGCTGCCATCCACAACGCGATTGTCTTGGTCGGTCGTCGAAGCGCCAGCGGCGCGGTCCATACCAGCGTGGGGTGAAGCCACACGACGAGGCCTGAATCAATTCGTTTGCCATCCGAGCGGCCCGGTTTAGATTCAAGCCGTCCTTGGTTGGCTTTAGTGTACGCACATGTTTCTGAGGATGATGAGCAGGGTTGTGAGGACCGTTGACAAACGGTGCCTGTGGAAGTTTGTCTGGAACTTCGGGGTCAAGGGCGCGCTGTCTGTCGAGCGGTTCAAGCGTCGGCTTGCTCGAGGCGAGTATTTTCCGGCGTTTTTGCACATTTCGATCACGAGCCGATGCAACCTGCGTTGTCAGGGCTGTTGGGTTGATGTGTCGGGGCCGGAGCGCCGACTCGAGTTCGAGGAACTTGATCGTGTGGTGCAAGGAGCAAAGCGGGCCGGGAACTCGTTCTTTGGATTGCTTGGGGG
>JAAYVR010000268.1 GCA_012517065.1 Verrucomicrobiota bacterium
CGAGGACGGCCGCGCTCCCGACCGTCGTTGCCTTTTCCAGCGCGTGCAGGAGCGCGGGCATTCTTGCCCGCACCCAGCCGGTGAACATTCGGGCGCAGGATTTGCATGATCGAAACAGGTCATAGGGTTGGTTGTCACGTTGATGCGGCCGAGGACGGCCGCGCTCCGGAGCGCCGTTGCCTTTTCCAGCGCGTGCAGGAGCGCGGGCATTCTTGCCCGCACCCAGCCGGTGTATGTTCGGTGGTCCGATTTGCGGGATCGAAACGGGTCGCATGACCGGTCATCGGGCTGATGGGGAACATGGGGACAGGCACGTTGTTTGCGCGTAGAAAGCAAAGCGGCAGCAAGCTGCCGCACTCCAAGCGCTTCGCGCCTGCCAACGCCGACTGCATCCGCGGCAGCGGGTGAAAACCCATCGGGTTTGGTTCCGGCTGTGCCGTGCTAGGAAATATGCTGGCTGGGAATAGGGGACGGCATGGTGTGGTTGCAAGGGGCGAAAAACTGGCCGACACGAATTAAATATAACAAACATTGTGCGAAAAAGCTAACGGAGTCTCGCCAGTGACCAGCCAGTAATCTCACCGAAATGGCTTCGCATGTGCATGATGCATCGTCCATCGAGGCTCCCGGTGGATTGCGAACTTCGCCCATCATCTTCGTGGTCGCCGGTTTGGTAAACCGTCCGGCTTCTGCATCATGGCGTACTACCGCGCCGGCCAATACCGGCACAGCACTCGCCCAACAACGTTCGTTCGGCTGAAATCGCCCCAGACCCGTCCGTCAAGGCTCAAAAGCGTGTTGTCACCGAGGACGAACAAGTGCCCGGGTCTGACCACGAACTCGGCTTGGTCATCAGGAAAAAGCGGCGCAAGAAGCCGCGGCGGGTTTCGATAGCGTTGCGCGACGAGGTCGTTGACGTGGCCGCAATACTGATCTTCTCTCGGCGGGCCAGCCGCGCCATAGACTTTCTCGAAGCCCGGGGTTCGATCGTCGAGTCTCCGGCCGTTCACGATCACGTGCCGGTCATTGCCGATTCGGACTCGTTCTCCGCCCATGGCAACCAGGCGTTTCAGATAGTAAGTGTCTGGGACGAGCTGTTTGATTCCCTTGGCGGTGAACACGATGATTTCTCCGCGTCTCGGGCGTCTGAAGTTGTACGATACTCGATCAACCAGGACCCGGTCACCGGCGATCACGGCGAGGTTCATGATTTCGTCGCCTTTGAAATAGATTCGCCTCTTGTCGATGCGGGCGTGTGCAAAGAGCACTTCGGCTTGTGGGACGCCCTGGACAGGCGGGAGGTCACCCGGCACAAACCAAATTGTGTGCCACGTGCTTCCGAGCAGGAACCGCTGTTTGTATCCCAGACCTGAGAGTCTCAAGAAAGGCGCGATTGGCTCTGGCGGTTCGATTCTTGTGATGCGGCCCGAGTCTTGGGCCACCACGCGGTAGTACGCTCTGCCACGAACCAGCAGTTCGAGAATCATTTGCCATCTGGTCGATGGGCGTTTCCACCGGATGTCGCGCGCGAGGTTCACGACTCTGATGCCGTTCAGGGTTGGCTGCATTGAGCCGGTTGGGATTCTGGCCGATTGAATGAAAAAAACGCGGGTTGCAGCCACTACAACCAGCGCGATGATGAGCATTTCAGTGAGTTCTCGGAGCCGGTCCTTTGAAGTATCAACCAGCCAGCGATTCGCAGCCGCATCCAGTTGATCGGCCGCTGCTTCGATGGCTGCGTCTGACGCCTCTTGGCGCAACGCATTTGCGAGGTTGGCGATACAACCCTCGAGTTCGCAGGCGTTTTCGGGCTGCAGCAGGTCCCGCTGAGCCCGATACAATCGCAGCACATGGCGGAGCAGTTTGTGTGCCCTGCGCCGCTGCCGGCTGAAAAGGCATTTCAGTTCGCACGGCATACACCGCCGATCAGGCTCCTGACATGGGGCTTGCGCGCGGAGGGTGCACACAGCGCCATGTCCGGGGCCATGCCGGAAACGATTATCAGTAGTAAATCAGGCCGAACCTGCTTGTGAACGGCCAGAACACCCACAGTGCGCGCCCAACAACTTTTTCACGGGGAAAATCACCGAAAACACGGCCATCGAAGCTGTTCATTGTATTGTCGCCGAACCCAAGGTAATGGCCTGGGCGGACGGTGAACTCCGCGTTGCCGTCCGGGAATAGAGGTGCGAGGCTTCGTCCGGAATAGATCATGCCGATTTTGTCGTTTACGTGGCCGGAATAGACGCTTTCACGCGGTGGTCCGTTGAAGGAATACACAAACTCGAAGTGCCGGTCTGTGTGGTCCAGTCGTCTGCCGTTGATGTAAACGTGTCTGTCGTCGCCGATCCTGACTTTTTCGCCGCCCATGGCGATCAGCCGCTTGATGTAGTGTGTGTGCTGGATCAGTCCGGGGATGCCGGTTGAAGCGAACACGATTATTTCCCCACGGCGCGGACGGCGGAAGTTATAGGTGAACTTATCGACGAACAAGCGGTCGCCACTCGAGATTTTCAATTTGAGCACGGTATCCCCCCGTTTGAACTTCTGTCCCGGCTTTGCGCCGCAGAGTTGCTCGAGGTAATCCGGCGGCCAGAAAAAAGTGTAAGAATCCGAACCGACACGGAACCGCTGGGTTTTGATGAATCCCACAGTGTGCACCGGTTCGATTTCGAGCGTGCCATCATCCTTTGCAATCCAATGATGATAATCGATTCCTTTGAACCAGTCTCTGAATCTGCCGAAAGTACCCGGGATGACAGCATTCGTTTGCGATTTCAGGTCTGTCACGACGTTCCCGTAAAGAGTGGGCTGCGCTGAACCCGACGGAATCTTCATCGGCTGGATGAAAAAGCTGAAGATGCTCAGAATAAACACGCCGCTGATAAGAAACTCTTTTATGTTCTCGCGAGTTGCGGCGTATGGGTACGGTTTGAGCCAGCGCGCACCCGCTTCTTCGAGCTTCGCCGTGAGCGCGAGCACCGCATCGCGGCCATCGGCCCGGACGATTTCCTTATCGAACTCGTCGAGTGCGTGGGAGACTTCAGCGATAGCCTTTTCGCTCAGGATATCGCGCTGGGAGTTGAGAATGAACCAAACCTGTTTTCGTGTTTCGTACGCCTCTCGGACAGCTTTGGATGTCAACCACTTCAACAACATTTTCATGCGAATACGCAGCAATCTATGACTGATGCCGTGGCAGTGTGGGAAATGATCCATTTGCCTTTGGCTGTGCGGTTCCCCTGCCCTGCTGCATCGTCCATGCCCTTTTACGGTGTCTCAAGCTTTCAATACTTCAATGAATGCTTCCTGCGGGATGCGAACCGAGCCAATGGCTTTCATGCGTTTCTTTCCTTCTTTTTGCTTTTCGAGCAGCTTACGTTTCCGCGTTATGTCGCCGCCGTAGCATTTGGCCGTGACATCTTTCCGGAACGCACTGACGGTCTCGCGCGCGACTATTTTGCCTCCGATGGCAGCTTGTATTGCGACGGCGAACTGTTGGCGTGGAATGACTTCCTTGAGTTTGGCCGCAAGTGCGCGGCCTCGCGCCTCGGCCTTGTTCCGATGCACGATGCAGGAGAACGCATCGACGGGCTCGCCATTTACCAGCATCTCGAGTTTGACCATGTCAGAAACCTGGTAACCGGCGGGTTCGTAATCCATCGAACCGTAACCGCGCGTGATGCTCTTGATGCGGTCGTGAAAGTCTATGAGGATTTCGTTCAAAGGCACAATGCATGTCATCATCACGCGCCGCGTATCCAAAGTCTCAGTGTGTTCAATCGAACCGCGTTTCTCAGAAACCAATGTCATCATGTCTCCGATGTACTCGTTCGGGCAAATGATGAACGCCCTGACAATCGGTTCATGGATTTCTTCGATATGGTTGGGTTCGGGCATGTGCGCCGGGTTTTCGATTTCTTTCATCTCGCCGTTTCTGAGTTTGACCTTGTAAACCACGCTCGGATAAGTGGCGATGATGTCCATGCCATACTCGCGGCGGAGGCGTTCCTGGACGATTTCCATGTGCAGGAGGCCGAGAAAACCGCAACGGAAACCGAAACCCAGCGCGACGGAACTTTCCGGCTGGTACACAAAGGCCGAATCATTCAACTGGAGTTTGGCGAGATTCAACTTGAGATGCTCATAATCAGCCGCGTTGATCGGATAAATCCCGCTGAAGACCATGGGATGGATTTCCTTGAATCCGGGCAGAGCTGGTGATGCATTTCTGGCGTCTGTAACAGTGTCACCCATTTTCACGTCCAGCGGGCTCTTGATGTTGGCGGTCATGTAGCCTGTCTCTCCCGCGACGAGCCGATCCCGCGCGTATGGCTTTGGATTGAAGCTCCCCACTTCTTTGACCTCGTAAGTCTTCCCGCTGTGGAGGAGTTTCACATGAATACCGGGGCGAATCTCGCCGTTGAAAACTCGAATGTGAGTGACCACTCCCTTGTAAGTATCGAAATACGAATCGAAACAGAGTGCCTGCAACGACGGGGCGCCGGTGGGTCTGGGAGGCGGCACGTGCGCGACTATTGCCTCAAGTATCTCGTCTATTCCAATCCCCTCTTTGGCGCTGGCCAGAATCGCAGAATCAGCCGGAATCGCGAGAATCTCTTCTATCTGTGCTTTTGTTTGGGCAACATCGGCGTGGGGGAGATCGATCTTGTTAATCACCGGTATGATGACCATGTTCTGCTTCATTGCGAGGTGGACATTTGCGACGGTCTGGGCCTCGACGCCTTGGGCGGCGTCAATGACCAACAGTGCTCCCTCGCAGGCGCTGAGGCTTCTCGAGACCTCGTAGGCAAAATCCACATGGCCCGGCGTATCAATGAGGTTCAGCTCGTAAACCTCGCCGTTTCGGGCGCGATAATGCATTGTGACCGGATGGGCCTTGATCGTGATGCCGCGCTCACGTTCCAGGTCCATCGAGTCGAGCAACTGATCCTGCATTTCGCGCTCTGAGATCGTCCCGGTCCTGAACAACAGCCGATCTGACAGCGTTGTCTTTCCGTGATCGATGTGAGCGATGATGCAGAAGTTTCTTATATGTGCTGCGTCCATCGAACGGTCTCAAAGGATAACGCATAAAACCGCCCTGAAAAGTCAAAACATGTTCAAACAAGAGAAAGGGGAGCTCTGAAGCTCCCCTTTCCGTGCAAGGTCTGTCGAAAGTCAGTCGAGTTCGTTCTCTGAATGCGGCGTTACTTTGGCGGGGGCGGGACGTAGCAATTGCAATGAACGCATATCTGTGGTTGCCACTTCAGACTTGCAGAACACGATGGTAGCGAGGAGCTTGTTCCGCGTACCGGATGTCTGGCAGGCGCACACGAAGTTTGGCAGATGCTGCAGAGACCAGCGGGTCGCTGGTCGGAATCCTATTGTTGGTTGGGCTTGTGGCCCTTGCGGCTCCGCCATTGCAGTTGCTGGGCATCACACCACGAACGGTCCGTGGATTGATCGGCATTCTATTCAGCCCTCTGCTGCACGCCAACCTGGGTCACTTGATCACAAATGCGTTGCCATTGTTTGTTTTGCTGACGCTTCTGTTCATTGACAAGCACTACAAACCTGCTGCGACTTTGGCCTTGATATGGTTGCTGAGTGGACTTGGCACGTGGTTGATCGGGCGCGGCGGCGCAATTCACCTTGGCGCCAGCTCGATCATTTACGGTCTTGTGACGTACCTGATCGCGTCGGGCTTGTTGCAGCGGACATGGCAATCAGCATTCGTAGCGGTCGTGGTGTTTGTGCTCTACGGCGGAGTTATGTACGGGATTCTGCCGCGGCACGGCCCAATCTCATGGGAAGGCCACTTGTGCGGAGCCTGTGCGGGTGTCTGGGTTGCATGGCGAAACAGGAAATGAGCTGGGGAGCGCCGGAGCGCGGGATTTACCCTTCATCAATCACGTAGCGTTTGCATCGGAGGCCGTTCCAGATGTCGAGCGTTGGCCCGGGTCCGCAGCGGCTTCGCCGGTCCTCCCTGTCTGAATACACGAACGCGTAGGTCAATCTGTGCGCTGCCCAGAATCCTTGTCGGTTGTGAGCGCGCTGGATGAACGGGAGAAATGTGCCGGTATTGACGTAAAGCTGGACTTGGCCGTTCGGTGTGCTTTTGAAGCATTCCTGGCGAGCCTCGTGCGTGTGACCATAGAACAGGTACCGGGTCTGGCGATTTGCTTTCTCCTCTTGTGCGAAATCATCCGCAGCTCCGGCAAAACAGGCGTCGGCCCCCGCCGAATCGGCAGACAGTCCGACAGCGGATGCGATTGCGGACAGAGCGGGTTTCAGGCTTGCGAGAAGCCAAAGGCCGTCCTTGTGCCGAAGGATGGAGTAAGCACGGGCGAGCTGGTCGGTCAGATCGCCGTGGACAAGCAAGTCTGGTTTGAGTCGGTCCCATGCGCGAGCGAGTTGGGAATCGAGCGTTGCGGCCATGGCTTCGCGAAGTGATTTTCGGAGCAAATCCAGGTACTTGTTTTCAGCGGAAGGCCGGTTTCGGCTGAACCATGACATCCATTCAAACACTGCGGTAACCGGGCGAAGATTGTTCACTTCGTACAGCCCGTGCAGAAAGGCGCGGTCATCGGGCGAATCCTGTGACAATTGTTGGCCGAGCCTGTAAAGCATGCCCGACAGCAATTCGGCTGTGACCACGTCGCCGATGCATTGGACTTTGTGCACTTCAGGGGCGAATCTGTCGATTGTGCGGCCGGGCTGAAGAACCTTGGTCAGAAACAGCCACCCACAATTGTGCGGGTCCCACTCATGGCCGTGCCTCGCAAGGACCTGATACTCATCCGACCGGAAACTGCAGGCAAAGGTGAGCTTTACGTCCGACAATTCACGGCGGAGCAGATCCTGCAATGATGGGAAAACCCAAACTGGTCTGTCGTGGTTGCCTACTACGCAAGTGACCGTTGGTTTCTTTCTGACGGTTGGCGGGGGGTTCCTGAGGAGGGCAAACAGTGCGCGGCAGGCATCTGTGGCAAGGATGCGTTTAAGAATCGAAAGGAACTGGTTTTCGACTTCGTGAGCGAGCGAATTCATCCCTGTGTCGGGGCTAAGCCGGCCGTTCCACGGCCGTTGTTCTGCGGGCACGTGCTGATCGTGCCAGTAACTCGTTCGGTAGAGATCAAAGATGTCTCCCAACAACAGAAAATCCAGCGACTGCGCTCTTTTGTGTTTTGGCCCTGCGGCTGAGGCAATTTCTCTGGCCAACAGGTCGAATGCAGAGGCGTGGACATTCGAGGACGTGCTCTGGTCAGTCAAATGCGTATCGCTGAATACTACCAACATGGCGCTGAAATCAGAGGAATTATAAACTGATTACCGTGAGCTGACCACTGCAGAATTTGGAGTTGCTGCATTGTAGGATTGACTTCTGGGCCGGTAATGGACAGCAATTGTGCGTTGCAGACAGAGCATTCAAGACGACTGATGGCTAGAAAACGGCCCAGCCCAACTCGATGCACGAAGGGCTTGCAGGTGGTAACACTGCACAACGGCAGGTTCGAGGAGTGTTTCATCACTGTTCCAGCGGCTGGCGACGAGACGCCTGCGCAACTGATGGAACGCCTTGAAGCTTACATGTCCGCGCACCCCGAGCTGAGAATCGTGCGGCAGGACATTTTTGGGCAGGACATGGATTCACAGGCCAGCCACGCCACACTGCAGTTGCGACTTGGAAAGCCTGAATGGCCAGTGACGTTGATTGGCCAGGGGAACGGTGCCGGTTGCCCCGTGGCCGGTGTTCAAGTGCATGCCGTGTCAGGCGTTGCGGCCACACCGCTCCTTCTTGGTGGCCGTATAATTGGCGTGACATACGAGGATGACGATGCCAGGTATTGCGAGCTGGGCAGCTTGTTCGCACGGTCACGCCGAAAGTCGCGGATTGACCAGGCCCGCGAAGTCTTCGAGTTGATAGAAGAAGGGCTGCGGCTGGCGGACATGACGTTTGGTAACGTGTATCGCACGTGGTTTTATTTGGACAACATTCTTGATTGGTACGACGACTTCAACGAGGTTCGAAACGCGTTCTTCAAGGAGCGGAAAGTGTATGACGGCCTTGTGCCGGCGAGCACGGGTGTGGGCGGGAGCAACGCAGCGGGGGCCGCAGTGATTGCCAATGCGATTGCGATCAAGCCGAAGAACCCGAAACTGAAACTGCTGGCGGTTCCTTCCCCGTTGCAGTGTCCTGCGCTCAAGTACGGTAGCTCTTTCAGCCGCGCAGTCGAAATTGACCTGCCAACCCAAAACAGACTTTACGTGTCGGGAACAGCAAGCATAGGACCCGACGGGCGGACCGCTTACGTGGGTGACGTTGACAAGCAGGTGTCGCTGACAATGGAGGTCGTCCGGGCCATTCTCACGTCGCGCAACATGGACTGGTGCGATGTCACACGCGCGATCGGCTATTTCAAACACGCTGAAGACGCGCCAGCGTTCAGTCGGTACTGCACATCCAATAAGCTGCCCTTAATGCCAGCCATAATCGCCAAAAACGACATTTGCCGCGACGACTTGTTGTTTGAAGTCGAAGTGGACGCCATTCGCTTTACAGGTTAGCCCGCATATTTCCCAGCCCGGCGCAGCCGGAACCAAAGTCGCCTGACGTGCAGTGCCCCAGCTCCCGCGCCTCCCCCGGACTGTCAGCCACCCCGAGCTCGGAAACTGCACTGCGACTCGGTGGCCGTGAAAAGCGCTCTGATCACCCCCTCCACTGAACGCGCCGCTGCAAGAGCAACCCCCAACCAAATGTAACTTTTCCGCCTAAAGGCGGGACTCTGGCGGACGCGGGGGACAACGCCACTCGGTTGGCAAACCCGCGGCTCAGTTGAACGTTGTAAGTTGAACGTTGTACGTTGTACGTTGAAAGTTCTCATAGGTTTATCAGCTTGGTCGTCTTGTTGAGAACGTTCAACGTACAACGCACAACATGCAACGTTCAGAGGTGATACTGCTCGATGAATGCTCGTTTCAAAGCCGCCTAAAGGCGGGACTCTAACGGCCGTGGGCGCGGCTTCGCCCGATGGATGGAGCAACCCATCGCCGCCAGAGTTCCGCGTTTACGCGGAACACAGCCAGTTCATTTAACAGTGCTAATGGTCAGGTTCATGAAACTGTTCCGCCTAAAGGCGGGACTCTAACGGCCGTGGGCGCGGCATCGC